>NZ_CAXTGZ010000214.1:0-9202 GCF_964243625.1 uncultured Caballeronia sp. | reverse complement strand
AAGCCGTTTTCCAACTGGAAGATCGCGCTCAGTCCGCCGCCCAGGTCTTCCCGTCCCTTCAAGCCCCAGCGCGGATTCTGATTCGTGCCGCTCAGCGCCTGGTAAGCGTTGTGCCCGCCCTGATTCGTCGCGAAGCCGACACCCCCTGATATCAGGCCGTAAAGAGTGACACTGCTTTGCGCATACGATGAGGCGGTGAACGCGCCGAGCATTGCAAGGGGAGCAAGCTTGAGTAGTTTCATGGTTGTCCGGGAATCGTCCGATGAGCGTGTGATGTATGTTCGTCGCGCCGGTTTTTGACTCATGGCGTCTGGCGAGTGCATCGGACTGTACAAAACCGAAAACCATAAAAATAATTATGAATTGTTATAAACCCATCAAATGAGTTTATGCAAAGGGTGGGAGAGGTGTGTTTTGAGTGGGCCGTTTCGCCAGTGTCATACGGTGAGCGACGCTACATGCCGCAGCCAATCACCCCGGCAGCGTCCCGCCTTCGGAAATCGGCTTGACCGTTGTCATGGTCCGTTCGGCGAGCACTGCGTCGCGCTTCGCCATCAAATGCGCGCGCATGATTTCGGCCATGCGTTTGCCATCGCGTGACTCGAGGGCGGCGATCATGGCTTCATGATCGCGGATCGCGCTGTCCCACTTCGTGGTCTGGAAGTTCGAACGGAACCGCAACGCCTGCAGCCGCCGGTTCACCGATACATACGTTTGCCGCAAGGCGGAGTTGCGAGCGGCGTCGTTGATCTTGTCGTGAATGGCTTGATTGCGGCTGTAGTAGCCGGACAGGTCGTTTTGCTCGCGGCAGGCGAGCATGGCGTAATGCAGCGCCTTGATCTCGCTGAGTTCGGCGGGCGTCATGCGTTCGCACGCGAGTTCGCCCGAAAACGCTTCGAGTCCGCCCATGAGTTCGAACGTCTCGCGGATCTCTGCGTCGCTCATCCGCGAGACCGACGCACCCCGGTTCGGCAGGATATCGATCAAACCTTCCGAAGCAAGCACCTTCAAAGCCTCGCGCAACGGCGTGCGTGAAATCCCGAGCGTCTCGCAGAGCGTGCGTTCGTTGAGTTTCATGCCCGGAGCCAACATCCCCTCGACGATGAAATTACGCAGGTGGTCCACCACCGTGTCGTGCAGCCTTTGCCGCTCGACTTTCGGCAGCGTGAATTCGCGATCAGCAACATGATCATTTTGCATGCAATACCTCTGGCCATTCTGTTGACGCGATTTTACCGCGCCGCACCCAAAAAACCGTGGGACGGGTTTTCACCTAAGCAAAACAGGCATTTATCGCTTTCAGTCAATGCTACGGTGCGCTACAGTATTTTGCATGCAAAATTCAAAGGACGCATTATGCTGAAGCTCGATTTTCATCCCGCTGGTCGCCATTTCCTGCAGATTCCCGGGCCGAGCCCCGTACCTGACCGCATCTTGCGGGCGATGAGTTATCCGACTATCGACCATCGCGGGCCGGAATTCGGTGCGCTCGGGCTGAAGGTGCTGGAAGGCATCAAGTCGATCTTCAAGACCGCGCAGCCCGTCGTGATCTACCCGGCATCGGGCACTGGCGCATGGGAAGCGGCGCTGTGCAACACGCTCAGTCCCGGCGATACGGTCCTGATGTTCGAGACCGGCCACTTCGCGACGCTCTGGAAAAAGATGGCCGAGAACCTTGGCCTGAAGCCGGAATTCCTGGGTTTGCCGGGCACGGAAGGGTGGCGGCGCGGCGTCCAGGCGGACATGATCGAAGCGCGGTTGCGCGAGGACACGCAGCACAAGATCAAGGCGGTGTGCGTCGTGCATAACGAGACATCCACGGGCGTCACGTCGGACATCGCTGCGGTGCGGCGGGCTATCGACGCAGCCGGACATCCGGCGCTGTTTCTCGTCGATACGATTTCCGGTCTGGCGTCGGCGGATTACCGGCATGACGACTGGGGCGTCGACGTCACTGTGTCCGGTTCGCAAAAAGGCCTGATGCTGCCGCCGGGGATCAGCTTCAACGCGGTATCGAAGAAGGCGATCGAGGCGAGCAAATCGGCGAAGTTGCCGCGTGCGTTCTGGGCGTGGGACGAGATCATCGAGATGAACAAGAGCGGCTACTGGCCGTACACGCCGAACACCAACTTGCTGTACGGCTTGTCGGAAGCGCTCGAAATGATCGGCGACGAAGGGCTCGACAATGTCTTCGCGCGGCATCAGCGGCTGGCGGCGGCGTGCCGTGCAGCGGTCAGCGCATGGGGCCTCGAGATTCAATGCGCTGACCCGGCCGTGTATTCGCCGGTGCTCACGGGCGTGATGACGCCTGAAGGCGTCGATGCCGATGCGGTGCGCAAACTCATCTACGAAAAGTTCGACATGTCGCTGGGCACGGGGCTCGGAAAGCTGAAGGGCCGCATGTTCCGCATCGGGCATCTCGGCGACTGCAACGACCTGACGTTGATGGCGACGCTCACCGGCTGCGAAATGGGCCTCAAGCTGGCGGGCGTGAAGCTCGCGGGAAGCGGCGTGCTCGCAGCCATGGACTATCTGACGAACAACGTCGCAGCACCTGCCTTGAAAGCGGCGGCCTGAGAACGTCCAAGCGATGCTGACCAAATCCCCTGAAGCACTCGTCCAGCCGATCCATCTGATGCCGGCATCGGCAAGGGCCACGCTCTCGCCGCTCGCCGCGCGTCTTCGCAGCGAAATGAAAGGCGACGTGCTGTTCGATCGCGCGGCCCGTGGACGTTACGCGACCGATGCCTCGATCTATCAGATCACGCCGCTGGGCGTTGTCGTGCCGCGCGACCAGGCCGACTTGCTGCTCGCGCTGGACATAGCACGCGATGCCAAAGCGCCCGTGCTCGCACGCGGCGCGGGGACGAGCCAGTGCGGGCAGACGATCGGTGAAGCGCTGGTTATCGATACCAGCAAGTGGCTCAACAACATCATTGAGTTCGATGCCGAAACGCGCACGGTGACGGTGGAACCGGGCGTGGTGCTGGATCACCTGAACGCGTGGCTGAAGCCGCACGGCTTGTGGTTTCCGGTGGATGTATCGACGAGCGCGCAATGCACGATCGGCGGCATGGCAGGCAACAATTCGTGCGGTTCCCGTTCCATGGAATACGGGATCATGGTGCACAACGTCGCGTCGATCGACGCCGTTCTCGCCGATGGTCATCAGGCGACGTTCGGCGCGTTGGGCGCAATGTCCCTGGATGCACGCACGCGTTCTTTGGTCGAAGGCGTGCAACGGATCGCGCAACGTGAACGCGATGAAATCCGCGAGCAAGTGCCGAAGGTCTTGCGGCGCGTGGCGGGCTACAACATCGATCTCTTCGATTGCCAAAGCCCCTTGCCCTTCAGCGCCGACGGCGAACCGAACCTCGCGCAATTGCTGGTCGGCTCCGAAGGCACGCTTGCGTTCAGTCGGCGCCTGACATTGAAGCTCTGGCCGCTGCCTGAGCACAAGACGCTGGGAGTCGTGAACTTCCCGACGTTCTACGACGCAATGGACATGACGCAGCACATCGTCAAACTCGGTCCGGTCGCCGTGGAACTCGTGGACCGCACGATGATCGACCTGTCGATGTCGAATCCGGCGTTTCGTCCGGTCATCGAAAAGGCGCTGGTCGGTCAGCCGCAAGCTGTGCTTCTCGTCGAATTCGCAGGCGCTGACAAGGCCGTGCAACTCGCGAAGCTCGCACAACTCGTGGAACTGATGGGCGATCTCGGCTTGCCCGATTCGGTTGTCGAGATGCCCGGCGCTTCGGAACAAAAGGCCTTGTGGGAAGTGCGCAAGGCCGGGCTCAACATCATGATGAGCATGAAGGGCGACGGCAAGCCGGTCTCGTTCATTGAAGATTGCGCCGTGCCGCTCGAACATCTTGCGCAATACACCACGCGTCTTACCGAAGTGTTCCACAAGCACCATACCGAAGGCACGTGGTACGCGCATGCAAGTGTCGGCACGCTGCACGTGCGGCCTATCCTGGACATGCGTCGGCACGGCGCGCAAAAGATGCGCGCCATTGCGGAAGAAGCCTCGGCGCTGGTACGCGAATACAAGGGTGCATATTCGGGCGAACATGGCGACGGTTTGTGTCGTGGCGAATGGGTCGCGTGGCAATACGGACCCCGCATCAATCAAGCGTTTCGGGAGATCAAGACGCTCTTCGATCCCGAGAATCGCATGAGTCCGGACCGCATCGTGAATCCGCCGAAAATGGACGATGCGACCCACTTTCGTTTTCCGCCTTCGTACCGCGAACGTGCGCTCAAGACGCAGCTCGACTGGTCGCAATGGGACGTGACACGCGATCCGCTGACCGGCGAGGAAACACCGGCCGGCAGTGGCGATGACCGTACCGGCGGTCTCGCGAAAGCGGTCGAGATGTGCAACAACAACGGCCACTGCCGCAAGTTCGACGCGGGCACGATGTGCCCGAGTTATCGAATCACGAAGGACGAGCAACACGTCACGCGCGGCCGCGCCAATACGTTGCGGCTTGCGATCAGCGGGCAACTGGGTGAAGAAGGGCTCGCGAGCCAGGATGTGAAGGACGTGCTCGATCTGTGCGTATCGTGCAAGGGCTGCAAGCGAGACTGCCCGACAGGCGTCGATATGGCGAAGATCAAGATCGAAGCGCGTGCCGCATGGACCGCGAAGAACGGCTTGCGCTTGCGCGATCGACTGGTGGGATTCATGCCGCGATACGCGCCGTATGCGAGTCGCGTGCCGTCGTTGTTCGGGTCGGTGGAGCGGTTGCCGCGCGTGGCGAGCTGGGTCAAGTCGCGTCTCGGCCTTGCGCCCGAACGCGCGTTTCCAAAGTTCGTTGCATCGTTTTTATCGACGGCCGAACAGCCTTTGCCTCCGTCGGTCGATGGCAAGGAAGTGCTGCTTTTCGTCGATACCTTCAACAACTACATGGAACCGGAAAACGCGCGTGCGGCGAAGCGTGTGCTGGAAGCCGCGGGTTATACGGTCCATCTGAATCTGAAGGACGGTGAACGTCCGCTCTGCTGCGGGCGCACGTTTTTATCGGCGGGAAAGGTCGATGAAGCAAAGGCCGAAGCGCGCCGCACGCTTGATACGCTGCGGCCGTTCATTGAACGCGGCGTGCCTGTAGTGGGTCTGGAACCCTCGTGCCTGCTTTCCTTCCGCGACGAATTCCTCGACTACGGTTATGGCGACGAAGCGCGCAAGCTTGCGCAGACATCGTTCCTGTTCGAAGAATTCCTGGTGAAGGAAAAACAGGCGGGACGTCTGAGGCTTTCACTCAAACCGCTCGCCCATCCGAAGGCGCTCGTTCACGGCCATTGCCATCAGAAAGCATTCGATGTCTTTCGACCGGTTCAAGCCGTGCTTGGCTGGATTCCGTCGCTGGATGTACAGGTGATCGAATCGTCCTGCTGCGGCATGGCAGGCAGTTTTGGCTATGAAGCCGAGCACTACGAAGCATCGAAAGCGATGGCGGAACTGTCGCTCTTGCCAGCCATACGAAAAGCACAAGACGCATTGATCGTCGCAGATGGCACCAGTTGCCGTCACCAGATAGCGGATGGAACGAACGCGAAGGCGATGCACGTTGCGCGCGTTCTCGAGGCCGCACTAAAAGAAGTCTAAAGCATCACACCCACAGCGGACGCACGCAAAAGTTCGCGCACTGGAGACAAGCATGACACGACCGCGCAAGCCCAGGATTCGCAGCACTGCTGCAACGCCAATCTATTAAGGCTTTTATCGAAGTTCCGGATGCAGTTCGCTTCAGGCGTCCTTGGGCGTCGGGATGGAGCACGCACTAATCAAGGAGACGATGATGTTCCGTCGAGCTACGACGCGCGTTTTGTTATTGCTGTGCGCCATGTATTTCATTACGTATGTTGACCGGGTCAACGTCAGTACCGCCGCTTCGCAATTCGGCGCGGAACTGCACTTGTCGCATACGCAAATCGGTTTCGTATTTTCCGCATTCGCCTATCCGTATCTCGTGTTCCAGATCATCGGCGGATGGGTGGGCGACAGGTTCGGACCGCGTCGGACGCTTGCCGTGTGCGCCGTCATATGGGCGGGCGCCACCGTCATGACAGGGCTTTCCGGCGGGTTCGTATCGCTGATCATTGCGCGCCTGTTGCTCGGACTGGGCGAAGGTGCAACGTTCCCGACGGCCACGCGCGCCATGTCGAACTGGATGCCCGCGGACAAACGCGGCTTCGCCCAGGGCATCACGCACGCGGCGTCGCGCATTGGCAATGCGGTCGCGCCGCCGTTGATCGTGTGGCTGATGATCGCGACGAGCTGGCGCGGCGCGTTCATCGTGACGGGCGTCGTGAGCTTTCTGTGGGCGATCGTGTGGATCTTCTATTTCCGCGATAACCCCCGCGAGCATCACGCCATTACCGAAGCCGAATGCGAGACGCTTTCATCGTTTTCCGGCGTGAAGCAAAGAACGCCCGTTCCGTGGCGCGCGTTGCTTGGCCGCATGGCGCCGGTCACCGCCGTGTACTTCTGCTACGGCTGGGTGCTGTGGCTGTTTCTCGGCTGGATTCCGCAGTACTTTCTCCACAACTATCACATGCAGTTGGGCAAGTCCGCGCTGTTCGCGTCGGGCGTGTTCTTCGCCGGCGTCCTTGGCGACTGGCTGGGTGGATCGATCACGGATCGCATCCTGCGGCGTAGTAAAAATCTTCGTCTCGCACGCAACGTGATGGTCGGCGTGTGCATGTTCCTGACGCTGCTTTCGCTTGCGCCAATCATGCTTGTTTCCAACATGTCGATCACGCTGGCTGCGTTGTGCCTGAGCGGCGGTTTCTTCTTCAACGAAATGACCATCGGGCCAATGTGGGCCGTCCCCATGGACATCGCGCCTAAACACGCCGGGACCGCGAGCGGCATCATGAACTCGGGATCGGCGCTGGCGGCGATCATCAGTCCGGTCGCCGGTGGCTTCATGATCGACCGCACCGGGAACTGGAACCTGCCCTTCACCGTGTCGATGATCCTCATGGCAGTCGGCATTGTGCTGTCCTTCACCATGCGGCCGGATCGCGTTCTGGATGATGTGCCCGCGGGTGCGGAGAACGCCGAGCCGCTTCGCAAATACGTTTAGAACAGGAGTCGATGTGACTGAAGCTTCTATCCGGGTTGAACGCGACGAAACCATCGCGACGGTTGTCATCGATCGTCCGGAGAAACTCAATGCGATGACCAAGCCGCTGTGGCAAGCGCTTGGCGAAACCATCAACACCCTTTCCGCCGATGACACCCTTCGCTGCATCATCCTGCGCGGCGCGGGCGAGAAGGCGTTCTCGCCGGGCAACGATATAGCGGAATTCCGCACCGATCGATCCAACGTCGAGCAGGCCCGTGCGTATGGCGCGATCATGCATCGCACGTTGGGCGCACTCGATCAGTGCCGGCATCCGATTGTCGCGATGATCCACGGCATTTGCGTGGGCGGCGGTCTGGAGATTGCCGCAATGTGCGACCTGCGTATTTGCGGTGAATCGAGTCGTTTCGGCGTACCGATCAAAAACCTCGGCCTCGTGATGGCGCACGCGGAACTCGACGCGCTCGCGAAGCTCGCCGGACCCGCAGTCGCGCTGGAGATCCTGCTGGAAGGCCGGATTTTCGATGCAAGGGAGGCACTCACCAAAGGCCTCGTCACGCGCGTGGTCCCCGACGATCAGGTCACCGCCGAGACATTGACCACCGCTCGCCGAATTGCCGATGGCGCTCCGCTGGTCGCGCGCTGGCACAAGCAGTTCGTCAAGCGCGCGATGAACCCCGCTCCGCTCACCGACGCCGAACGCGACGAAGGTTTCGCGTGTTTCGGCACGGAGGACTTTCGTACGGGTTACCAGGCCTTCCTCGACAAGGTCAAACCGGAATTCAAGGGACGTTGACATGTTCGAACACGACACATCCGATAGTAAAAGTTCAGGCCCGCTCGCCGGCATGCGCGTGATCGAGCTCGCGCACATCATGTCCGGTCCCATCTGCGGCATGATGCTCGCCGACATGGGCGCGGACGTCATCAAGGTCGAGAAAATTCCCGGCGGCGACGATTGCCGCCGTTTCGCGCCTATTCTCGAGGGCGGCGAATCGGCGTCGTTCATGATCGTGAACCGCAACAAGCGCGGCGTCGGTATCAACCTGAAGACAGACGGTGGCCGTGAAGTGCTGCGCAAGATGCTCGCAACGGCCGATGTCGTGACGGAGAACTACCGGCGCGGCACGATGGAAAAACTCGGCATGGGCTACGGCGCGCTCAAGGCGGAAAACCCCGGCCTGATCTATTGCGCGATATCGGGTTTCGGGCGCACCGGTCCGATGGCCGACAAGGGCGGCTTCGATCTCATCGCGCAGGGCATGAGCGGCTTGATGAGCATGACGGGTGAGCCGGGCCAGGCGCCGATCAAGGCCGGCTCGCCGGTCACGGATATCAACGCCGGCATCCTCGCTGCGCTTGGCATTTGCGCGGCGTACTCGGCCAAGCAAAAAACCGGCGTGGGTCAGATGGTCGATACATCGCTGTTCGAGGCTGGCTTGCAGCAAATGTACTGGGCCTTCGCCAACTACTTCGCCGACGGCACAGTGCTGCCGAAAGCAGGCTCGGCGAATCCGACGAGCGCGCCGTATCAGGCATTCCGCACGCGCGATGGCTGGGTCAACATTGGCGGAGCAAACCAGAGTAACTACGAGCGTCTGGTCGGCGTGCTCGACATCCCGGGTCTGGCGGACGATGAACGCTTCAAGAGCAACGCCGGGCGCATGAAGCACCGCGGCGTACTGGTGGACATCCTCACGAGCCGGCTGGTCGAGCGCACGACCAATGAATGGCTCACGATGTTCGATGAAATCGGTTTGCCCTCGGGTCCGGTGCTCGAGGTGCCGCAAGCGGTTGCACACGAGCAGGCATTGGCGCGTGGAATGATCGTGGAGACGACGCATCCGGTCGCGGGCCGCATGCGTGGCCTGGGCTTGCCGATCCATTTCTCCGATGGCCGCACGCAATCCCCCGTGCCTGCGCCGCTGTTAGGGCAGCATACGGCGGAGGTGCTGCGCGAATACGGTTTCTCCGATGCACGCATCGGCGCGCTGAAAGATGAAGGCGCAATCCTGGTTGGCGATGTAACGGGATGAGGAACGGCGCTTGGGGTTCCCCAAACCAAGCGGCTTTTATTCAAACGACAAGCGCAGCGCGAACGCCAG
>NZ_CAXTGZ010000213.1:0-9207 GCF_964243625.1 uncultured Caballeronia sp. | reverse complement strand
ATCTCTTTGAGGCGGGCTTCGAATGAAGCCCCATCGGGGGCTGGCTGCAAGTTCGATCTCCATACCGTCATGGCCGATGTCGATCCCGGCGCGCAAAACCGCGTCCCCCTCGGGGCCATCCCGCCATATGGGATTCGTGTTGTTGATGTGAATGAGGACCTTGCGCACGCCCGTACGTTCGATCGAATCAAGCACCTCGATCATGCCGCCCGGCCCCGTTTGCGCAAGATGGCCCATGTCGGCGGCGGTCTTCTTCGACAGGCCGAGTTCGATCATTTCGTCCGGCGTCCAGAGGGTGCCGTCGACCAGCAACAGGTCCGCGCCGTTCATTGCTTCGAGTACGTGGGGTTCGAGCGCGCCGAGCCCGGGCGCGTAGAACGCGCGCTTGCCGGTCGCCTCGTTGATGAACGTCAGCCCGATGTTGTCACCACGTTGGGGCGCCGCGCGATGCGGCGAATAGGGCGGCGCCTTGCTCGACAACGGCAATGCTTCAATGCGGATTCCGGGTAATGCGGGAATGCTGAACGACCCGCCATCGAGCGGGACCGCGTGGCGTTCGACGCCGCAGTAATGCGCGAGTATCGATACAACCGGCAAGCCCGTGCTCAGGTCTTGCAGCACGGCGTCGGTGACATAGAGGGGCAACGGGGTATCGCGTTCGCGCAGCATCAGGAGACCGGTGACATGATCGATCTGCGCGTCCATGGTGATGACCGCCGCAATGCCGCTGTCGCGCGGGCGGCGCGCCGGCTGCAACTCCGGATGGGCCGCGATCTGTGCGAGCAGATCCGGCGATGCATTGACGAGCAGCCAGTCGTCGCCGGTTGAACTCACGATGATCGACGACTGCGTGCGCCGCTTTGCATCGAGCGTACCGCTACGCACGCCGGCGCAATTGCGGCAATTACAGTTCCATTGCGGAAACCCGCCTCCCGCCGATGAACCCAGCACTTTGATTTTCATTGCCTGCGTGCCTCTAAAAAAAGACATCCGGCAGCATGATCGACGTCACGTGTGATGGCGAAGAAGGCAGGGTGGGGGATGGGATCGGTGAGCAACGTGAGGTCGGCGAATAGCCGATAGTCGAAGAACGCTATGGGAGAGACAGGAGCGCTGCTAAAGCCGCGCGCCGGCATGGACAGCCGACGGCGGCGGCAGCGCTTAACGCGTTGCGATATACATCGTGATTTCGAAACCAAAACGCATATCGGTGTAGCTCGGGGTCGTCCATTTCATAGCCGTCTCCATCAGGTTAGCCAACGAGTGCCGGCGCCACGACGCATGCGCCAACAAGCTTACTTCGATGCAAGCAGCGTGCCCGAAATGCGTTCGAAAGCGACGCTGCGTGTTTGAAGTTCGTTTCTTACATCGCGGCGGGTGAGGGCGGAGGAACGAAAGAACTGAAAGCGCGCCTGACTGTCGCGGTATGCAGCAAAGTGTCCCACGCCGCAAACCCTTGCGGCCTCAGGGTGAACCCCATGTTCGCGAGTCTCAAGAGCGCGCTGGGCTTGAAGCATTCGATCCCTTGATTCGCTACACTGGAACGCATCCGTTCACGGCAAGGGAGATTACATGGCGACGCGAAAGACAGCGGCGAAAACGCCGGCGGCGAAAAAGACCGCACCGGTAAAAACCGCAAAAACAGCAAAGCCTGCGAAGGATGGCGGGGTCATTCGCGTCGGTATCGGGGGATGGACATTTGAACCTTGGCGCGGCCTCTTCTATCCGAAAGACCTCGTGCAAAAGCGCGAACTCGAATACGCGAGCGGGAAGCTGACGTCCATCGAAATTAACGGCACGTTCTACGGCTCGCAGAAACCTTCGACGTTCGCCAAGTGGCGCGACGAGACGCCTGACGATTTTGTGTTCTCGCTCAAGGCGCCGCGCTTTTCGACAAACCGGCGCGTGCTCTCGGAAGCCGGCGAATCGGTCGAGCGTTTTCTTGCGAGCGGCGTGCTCGAACTGCAGGACAAGCTCGGCCCGATCAACTGGCAGTTCGCCACAACCAAACAATTCGACCCGGAAGACTTCGAGGGTTTTCTCAAGCTTTTGCCCGCCAAAGTCGAAGGCCATCCGATCCGTCACGCGGTCGAGGTACGGCACGAAAGTTTTCGCGACGAAGCGTTCGTCGCGCTCGCACGCAAATACGGGGTGGCGATCGTGATGTCGGGAGATTCGGATTACCCCCAGATCGCAGATGTCACCGCGCCCTTCGTCTATGCGCGGATCATGGGGACGACCGAAGGTGAGGCGCAAGGTTATGACAGCGCCGCTCTGAATTTGTGGACCAAGCGGGCGCGCGATTGGGCACAGGGTGCGACGCCGAAGGGACTCGAAAGTGTCGCGAAAGCCGCGCCGAAAGATACCCCGCGCGATGTCTATCTCTATGTGATCAGCGGCTTCAAGGCGCATAACCCGGCGGCGGCCATGGCGCTGCTCGAACGCCTGAAGAGCAAATAGGACGCAGGCGTTCAAGTCTCCGGCAGAGCTTTCACGCGCTTGCGAATCTCGGCGTCGAGAATCAGCCTGCCGCGCAGCTTGCCCTTCATGCGCTTCACGTAACGCGGCGCCTCGGTCATGTGAACGACCATGAGTTCGCGGACTTTATCGGCGTCGCGTTCGCGCGCGGCCTTCGTGATCGCCTTGTGGATTTTCACGTTGGCCTGACCGAAGCGTTCAAGTTCGGCGGCCGGCGTGTCGTTACGGAATTCGATCAGTTGCCGGATCATTTCGTTGATCAGTTCGCAGCTAAAACGCAGGAAAGGATTTGGATTGGCGGCCGCGAGGATATCGTGGAAATTCACGTCCTCCTGCCGGCGCTTGACGATATCGCCATCTTGATGCGCGGACGGCGTGTCACAGCAGGCAATGCTGTCATCGAGCGCTGTAAAGTCTGCCTCGGTGAGATGCGCGACGGCGCCGGCGGCAAGTTCGGGCTCGAGCAATTTGCGCACGGTATAAATGTCGTCGATGCTGACATCCTTGAAAAACAGGTAGTTCTGCAGCAATTGCAGGGTGCGATCCAGCGGCACTTCAATAATGGTTCCGCCGCCGCCCGGGCCGGTCGTCACCTTGATCAAACCCTGCACCTCGAGCGACTTCAACGCCTCGCGGATGGTGCTTTTACTTACCGAGAACATCTGCTGCAATTCCACTTCCCGCGGCAGCTTGTCGCCGGGTTTCAGATCCCGTTCAGTGATGAGCCGCTTGATTTCCTCGGCAACCAGATCCGGGCGCTTCTGCTGCCTGATGTCGATCGTGGCACCTGCTTTTCCTCGCTCCATACCCTTCTCCAAAGCGCTTCCTGACGGCTGTTGCAGCGCATTCCGATACCCCGGAATTTTGCCTTATTGACACCCGAATTTATTGTACCTACGATCCAGTTCATCCTATTTATCATGATAAATAGGCACTGGCTAGCAACATAAAAGGTTTCCAGTCAAAGCTGCCGCATGACGTGCGTGGCCGCCAGCAAACATTCTGTAAAAGCTTTTTAGCCGGGCCCGCCAGTCATCCGGGTCTCGCCTTTTCTCGAGGAGCGTCAATTTTGAATCGCCGGAATGTCTTGAAGCTGGCCGCGCTGTCGGCTGTTCCCGGGGCCTTGCAAACCCTCGCCGCGCGTAGCGCCTTTGCGCAAAGCGGTCCCATTCAGTTCGCCTGTCCCGTTCCCATGTCGGGCCCGTTCGCCGCGAACGGCAAGTACGCCGACCTGGGCATGAAGCTCGCCATCGAGCAGTACGGAAAGGTGCTTGGCCAGCCGCTGGCTTATACGGTCCTCGATACCGAAGGCAAGCCCGCCACGGCTGTGCGCCGTGTGCAGGAAATCGCGCAGCAAAAGAATGCGCGCTTTTTCGCGGGCGGCATCCTGTCATCCGAATCGCTTGCCATGGGCAAGGAAGTCGAGAAGGCAGGCGGCATTTTCATCACGACCGCCGGCGCCGATGAAATCACCGGCAAGGACTGCAACAGCGCAACGTTCCGCTGGTCCGTGCCCACCTTCGGCGCGATCGAGCAGACCGTGCGCCCGCTGATCCAGACGCTGCCGAAAGCGAAGCGCTGGTACACCATCACGCCGCAATATGTTTTCGGCGATGGTTTGTTGTCGGCTGCAAAAGCGATCTTCCAGGAAAAGGGTATCGAGCATGTGGGTAACAGCTACCACTCGCTCAATGAAAAGGAATTCAGCGGTTATCTGACCAATGCAGTCGCGGCGAAACCGGACGTGCTGCTGATCCTGAATTTCGGCTCGCAATCCTCCGATACCTTGCGCCAGGCTGTCAGCTTCGGCATGAAGAACAACTGCACGATCCTGATGGCGTGGGCCTCGGGCCTGGAGCAATTCGAGGCGCTGGGTCCGGACCTTTGCGAGGGTGTGTATTTCGGTGCGCAATACTGGCATTCGATCGATTCGCCGCTTAACGCCGATCTCGTGAAGCGCGCGAACGACGCGTTCAAGGCGAACCCGAACTACAGTCTGGCGGGCTCGTACATCTGTACGAAGATCCTGCTGGACGGCATTGTCAAAGCGGGCACGGCTGATCCGAAGAAGGTCATCGCGGCGCTCGAGGGCATGAAGTATGCAGGCCTGACTGGCGCTGAGGAGATCCGCAAGGGCGACCACCAGGTGCTGAAAAACTACTACTTGCTCAAGGGAAAAGCGAAGGCGAAGATGAAGAACAAGGACGATTACGCGGACATCGTGAGTTCGGGCCAGTCGTTCCTGCCGCTCGATAAAACCCAGTGCAAGATGGCTTGATCGCGTGCGGGCGAGCGCGCGACCAAGCGCGTTCGCATCGATTCATTTCAGACGAAAAGCCATGAACGTTTATCTGTTGCAGGTCGTGAATGGCATTGGCATCGGGATGCTGTACTTCCTGCTCGCGGTCGGATTGTCGATTGTCTTTGGCTTGCTGCGCTTCGTGAATTTCGCGCACGGCGCATTCTATTTGCTGGGTGCGTACTTCTGCTACCAGGCCATGCAATGGTCGATGAGCTTCTGGGTCGCGCTCGCCGTGGTTCCAGTGGTGGTCGGCGTGCTTGCATGGGTGGTCGAGAAGCTGATCCTGCGGCACGTCTACGCGCAGCAGCACGAGTTCCATATCCTGGTGACCGTGGGCCTTGCACTCGTGCTGCAAGAGCTCACCATCGTCATCTGGGGTCCCAATGGCGATAACGTGCCGGTACCTGACATTCTGAACGGCGTAGTGATCTGGGGCAGTTTCATCTACCCGAAATACCGCTTGTTCGTGATCGGCTTTACAGCGGTTCTCGCGCTGCTCCTTTGGTGGCTGCTCGAAGGAACCCGCCTGGGAAGCGCGGTACGTGCAGGCAGCGAATCTACAGAGATGGTGGCGCTGCTCGGCATCAACGTGTTGCGAGTATTCAGCCTCGTGTTTGCACTCGGTGCGGGGACAGCCGCGCTTGCCGGCGTGCTTGCCGCCCCGATTCGCGGGGTCGATCCGTTCATGGGCATCGAAGCGCTGAGCGTCGCGTTCGTGGTGGTCGTGATCGGCGGGATGGGGAATTTCCTTGGTGCGCTGGTAGGTGGCTTGCTGGTTGGAATCGTTCAGAGCGTCATGAGCACGTTGTGGCCCGAAGGCGCGAGTCTGATGATCTATGTCGCCATGGCGGCCGTCCTTTTACTGCGCCCGAACGGGCTGCTTGGCAGGGCCACGTGAATTCGAAACCACTCGACACCCGCGCCCCGCAGCGCTCGTTCAAGGAAGCGCTGTTTCACTATCGGTTCATCCTGTTTGCTGCAATCGTGGTCTGCCTGTTGCCGCTCACATTGAGTTCGGGATCGCTCGCAACCGAAGTGCTGGTGTACGCGCTGGCCGCGCTCGGCTGCAACCTGCTGCTCGGCGCAACGGGATTGCTGTCCTTCGGGCAAGGCATATTCTTTGGCCTCGGCAGTTACAGCGCCGGTCTCGTGCTCACCAGGACGGGCCTCCAGATTCCGCTCGCCTTGGTCGCCGCGATGCTGGTCGGCGCACTGGCCGCTGCACTCGTCGGCTGGTTCTCGATACGCCAGCGCGGTACGTACTTCGTGATGCTGACGCTTGCGTTCGGGCAGATGTTTTATTTTCTCGCCTATACGTCGCCCGACCTCACGGGTGGCGACAACGGCCTGCTCGGGATTCCACGTCCCGCGCTTTCGCTCTTCGGCAAGCAGCTCGTGCCGCTTGCATCGCCCTGGCAGTTCTATGCGTTTGTCGCCGTGCTGTTCCTGCTGGCGTTCTGGATCCTCATGCGCGTGTCGCATTCCGTCTTCGGCCGCACTCTGCTCGCCATTCGCGACAACGAAGCGCGCGCCGCCGCCGTCGGCTACGACGTCAAGCGTTTCAAGCTCGCGGCGTTTGTCGTGTCAGGCGCGGTCACGGGACTTGCCGGCGCGCTGCATGCGTTGATGACGGGCATTGCGCCGCTATCGAACATCGACTATCACACGAGCGAAATGATCCTCGTGATGACGGTGATCGGCGGCACGGGGAATCTGTTTGCCTCGGTGCTCGGCGCGGCATTCTATGTGCTGTTTTCCGACTGGCTTTCGACCTTGTGGCCGCGCTGGCTCCTGCTGCTCGGGCTGGTTTTGATTGGAGTCAGCCTCTTCATGCAGCGCGGCCTGTGGGGACTGGGCGAGCGGATCGTGCAGCGGCTGAGGCAACGCGGTGCGCGCAGCAATACGGAGGTCTCGTGAGCGAAGCCATTCTGCACGCAACAGCCGTGACGAAACGCTACGGCAAGTTCACCGCGCTCGACGACGTCACGCTGAGGATCATGCCGCGCACGGTGCATTCGGTGATCGGCCCGAACGGTGCGGGCAAGACAACGCTGTTCCACGTGCTCACGGGCACGCTGCCGATCACTTCCGGCAACATCGTGTTCGATGGGCATGACGTTACGCGCGAAGCGGATTACCGGCGCGTGAAGCGCGGCATCGCCCGGTCGTTCCAGGTGACGAGCCTGTTTGCAAACCTGAGCGTGCGCGAAAATTTGCGGGTGGCGGTCCAGGGCGTCGATTCAAATCACGCGTTCAACGCATGGATGCCACCGCGCGGCGCGCTCGAGCACACCGGCATTGTCGACCCCATCCTGGAGCGTCTCGCACTGACGCGTTTTGCGGGGACGCTTGCCGGCGCGCTTTCGCATGGCCAGCAGCGCAGGCTCGAGGTCGGCATGGCGCTCGCGGCGCGGCCCAAGGCGATCTTCCTCGATGAGCCGACGTCAGGCATGGGTATCGATGATCTCGACGACATGAAGCAGCTCATTCGCGGCCTGCGCGACGACTATACGGTGGTTCTGATCGAGCACAACATGGGTATCGTGATGGACATCTCCGACACCATCACGGTCATGCAGCAGGGACGCGTACTGGTCGAAGGCCGACCCGACGATATCCGCGGCGACGAACGCGTGCGCCGTGCCTATCTCGGCAACATGATTACCGGAGGCCGCGCATGAGCATGATCCTCGATGTGCAGGACGTCCACGCGTTTTATGGCAAGAGCCATATCTTGCAGGGTGTGTCGTTGAGTATAGGCGAGGGTGAGACGGTCACGCTCCTCGGCCGCAACGGCGCGGGCAAATCCACGACGCTCAAAACCATCGCGGGCGTGGTCGCTGCTCAGCGCGGCAGCGTGAAGTTCAAGGGCGCGGATATCGGCAAATCGCAATCGCACAGGATTGCGGCCTCGGGCGTGTGCTTCGTGCCGGAGCACCGTGGCGTGTTCCGTTTGCTCAGCGTTGAGGAAAACCTGAAGCTCGGCGCCCGCCGCGATTCTCCGTGGCAGCTCGCCGATATCTATCGCATCTTCCCGCGCCTGAAAGAGCGTCGCACCAACGGCGGCGCCCAGCTTTCCGGCGGCGAACAGCAGATGCTCGCGATCGGCCGGGCGCTGATGAATCACCCGCGGCTGCTCATGCTCGATGAACCCGTGGAAGGCCTCGCGCCTGTGATCGTGGAGGAGATCGTCGCGCAACTGAAGCTGATCAAGGAGGCGGGCATTGCCATCCTGCTGGTCGAGCAGAACCTCGAAGTCTGCACGCAACTGGCGGATCGCCACACCATCATCGAGCAGGGTCGCATTGTGTATGAAGGCGATAACGCCGCGTTCACTCGCGACGATGCGATCAAGGACCGCTACCTCGGCGTAGGCGTGGTCTGAACCGTTCGTGATCCGAAACAATTGACTGGAATCCGCATGAAAATCCTGATTGCCCGAATGAATCACGAGACCAACACGTTCTCGCCGGTGGCTACGCCGCTGGAGGCGTTTGGCCGCAACGGTCCGGTTTATGGCGAGGATGCGTATCGCGAGAACAAGGGCATGCAGACTGCGATGTCCGCGTTTATCGATGCCGCTGAAAACGCGGGCGCACAGATCGTCACGCCGGTATCGGCATCGGCGAATCCGAGCGGGCCTGTCGCGGCGGCTGCCTACGACGCGATCTGCAATGCGATTGTCGACGCCGCGCAGGGTTGCGACGCCGTCATGCTGGATCTCCATGGCGCGATGGTCGCGGAGAATTCGAACGACGGCGAGGGCGACCTGCTCGAACGCGTTCGTGCCGCGCTGCCTGGTGCGCCCATCGCGGTTGCGCTCGATCTGCATGCGAACGTGACGCAGAAAATGATCGATAACGCCGACGTCATGGTCAGCTTCAAGACCTACCCGCACGTGGACATGTACGAATGCGGCGCGCATGCCGCGCGGCTTTTCTTCGATTTGCTGGAGGGACGGTCGCGTCCTGTGATTGCGTGGTCGCAGCCGCCGCTGATGACGCATACGCTGCGCAGCGCGAGCGCGGCCGGCGCGATGAAGCGCGCGGTGGAAGCCGCGCAGGCGGCGGAACGCGAGGGCATGCTGGCCGTTTCCATACTGGCGGGATTTTCTCTCGCTGATATTGCGAAGCCGTGCATCAGCGTGGTCGTGGTCGGCGACGGCGATCTCGAAGCGGCCACACGCGTGGCCGAGCGTATTGGCCGGCAGATCTGGGACGAGCGCGAGGAATTTCTTTATCGCAGCCCGTCGCTGGCGGATTCCGTGGCGGAAGGTGCGGCGCTCGCTCTAGATGCCGACAAACCGGTCCTCCTCCTCGATCACGGCGACAACTGCATGTCGGGCGGCACATGCGACACCATGGACGTCTATGAGGAAGCTGTCCGTCAGGGCATGACGTGTATCGTGATGGGGCCGATATGCGATC
>NZ_CAXTGZ010000212.1:0-9222 GCF_964243625.1 uncultured Caballeronia sp. | reverse complement strand
ATGACCAACTCACGATCCCCTTCCCAGCTTGGTGATTTTTCGCGTGTCGATTCTGTGGATGCGGACACTTTTGTCGCGCGGCTCGACGTCATGCAGGCGCTCGATTCGTTCCGGGTCTATAAGCAGGAGACGTTTGAATTAATGGGTCTCAAGCCCGGCATGCATATCGCCGACATAGGCTGCGGACCGGGCGACGATCTCGGCAAGCTGGCATTGCAGGTTGTTCCCGGTGGCAGCGCGGTGGGATTCGACTTGAGCGAAGCCATGCTGGAAGAAGCACGCCGTCGTCACACGGACGTGCCGTCGCTGAGTTTCAGGAATGCGCCGGCTAACGAGCTGGGCGTCCCGGCGCGCAGCTTCGATGCGGTGCGCGCCGACCGCGTGCTGATCCACGTTCCAAGGCCGCAAGAAGCGCTCAAGGAGATGATTCGCGTGACGCGCCCGGGTGGGCGCATTGTGGTAAGCGAGCCTGATATGCCCGGTTGCTGGGTTGCAAGCAGCGACTATGTGCTGACGGGGCGCATCATGCAGTCGATCGCTGAGTCATGCGTCAATCCTTACCTTGCTCGCGATCTGTACGCCATGTTCCACGATGCAGGCCTGCGCGACATCACGTTCAGCATGCGCAGCGTGAGCGCGTTCGATCCCCAGTCGGTCAACAAGATTCTCGATTTCAAGAGCGTCCTTGCCGGCATGCACGCACGCAAACTGTTCACGGACGACGAGGTGATGCGATGGATTACGGAGTTCGAAGAACGCGGCCGGACCGGGCGTTTCGTTGCGGGTCTGCCCGTGATGATCGTGAGCGGCACCACCCAGGACTGAGTCTCGCGAACGGCAACCAAGATGCGTGATACTCAACTCAGTTGGCGCACACTTTACGGCTATGCGCGTGCCGTAAGCGCCTTTAGCAAGTCCGTGCTTCCGGACCTGACGCGCACGAGCTTCGAGCGGCTTGCGTCAGCAGGAGGCGCTGCCACGCCCGGTGCAATGCAGGCCGCCTTGCCGCCGCACGAAGCGTTCGCGACCTCCGACAACTACCCGTTGGCTTATCGCCATTATGAATCGCGGAGCACGCATCGCGTTGTGATCCTGGTGCACGGTGCGGGATGTTTCGGCGACCAGTTGCACGTGCTGGCGCAGCACTTGTCGCAGCGTGATATTGCCGATGTGTACACGCTCGATATGCGTGGCCATGGACTCTCGCCGGGATGTCCCGGTCATGCAGTCGATGAACCGCATCAGATGATCTCGGATGTCGCCGACTTCATTACGTTCGCTGCGCGCCGTCACAAAGGATCGTCGATTGTGTTGGGCGGTCATTCTGCCGGAGGCGGTCTCGTTCTTGCCATCTCGCGCAGTCCGCTTCATCGGCTGGTGACGGGTTATTTGTTTCTTGCTCCGTTCCTCGGGCTTGGCTCGCCTGTGAATCGTCCTTACTTTGGAGGATGGGTGCGTCTTCGCGGTGTGCGCCTGCGGCTACTGAGCCTGCTTAGCGCATTAGGTATTACGCGTTTCAACGGGAGCACGGTAGTCGAGTTTGCGCCCGCGGCGCGTGCGATCGACAAGCGTTATATCCAAAGCTGGTCGTTCAATACGACGCTCGCATTCGGTCCCGGGCTTTGGGTCGAGAAAAAACCGCCTATTGGTCCCGACGTGCCGGTACTGGTCTTGTCGGGAGACAATGACGAGTGTTTCCATGTATCGCTTTATCCTGCGGCATTCAAGATCGTCGCGCCGCACGCGGAGATTTGCAGCATGGGCGCAATCGGCCATTGGGACCTGCTTGCCGATCCCGCGATGCTTGGCGCCGTGGAACGCTGGTTAGGACGGCAAGACATGAAACCCATGGGCGTGCCCCAGGTTGTCAAGGCATCGACTTATTGAATTCGCCCGAAAATCTTTCCACGCTGCTTAATTCTGTAACATGTCGCCTGCAGCGAAACAGGCGGCTCCGGGAACAGTCGGGCGCCTGACGCTTAACTCCCATTCTGATTATTTTTGTTGATCAAAGAGATCCGCTTTTCTCCATTTATCGATGTGGGCTGGCGGACGCCTGTCAGCATTATCCAAGAACAATGAATAACAAGAGACTTACTCAGGCGCCGTCCGTGCATCATTCGCAATTCGTTGCGCATCGAACATCGGTCGTCATGGTTGCCGTTACCACGCTGTTTGGCATGCAGGCAGCATTTGCGCAGGCAGGATCGCCAGCCGCGCCTGACGGCGTAGCGGTGCTTCCGGCGGTAAGCGTGACGGCCACGCATGACAATGACTATCGCGCGCGCTCCGCCTCTGTTGCCGGGTTCGACGAAATGCCGCTGCAGGACACGCCCGCGTCTGTGTCGGTCGTCACTCGCGCGCAACTCGATGACCAGCACGCAAAGTTGCTCAGCGATGTGGTGCGCAACGACGCATCGGTGAACAACGATTATGCGCCGGTAGGTTATTACCAGGGTTTTACGATTCGCGGTTTCCCGATCGACCTTGCCAGCGCCATCAAGATCAACGGTCTGACCATTTCCGGCGAGCAGAATGTCGCGTTGGAAAACAAGGACCGGGTCGAGATATTGAAGGGGCTTGCGGGCATAGAAAGCGGGGTGGTCGCGCCGGGCGGCATCATCAACTTCGTGACCAAGCGCCCGCGGAATGTCGCGAGCATCACGACCGATGTCGACAGCCGCGGGTCCACGTCCGCCGCCGTCGACCTGGGGCGGCGCTTTGGTGATCAGAATCAGTTCGGGTTGCGAATCAATGCGGCGAAAGAGAACATCCACTCTTATGTGGATGGCGCCGATGGCCGCCGCACATTCGGCTCGATTGCAGCCGACTGGATCATCAGCCCGCGCGCGAGCCTTCAATTCGATGCCGAGTTCCAGCAACTGATCCAGCGCTCGGCATCGGGGTATCAATTGCTAGGTGGGACGGCGGTGCCGTCGGCTGCGTCGGCATCGAAGCTGCTTGGCTTGCAGCCGTGGACCAAGCCCGTCACCACCGACGCGCTCAATCTCAACACGCGGTTCGACTACAGCTTCAACGACAAGTGGCAGGGTTACATAGCCGCCAGCCGCAGCCACACCATGATCGACGACAACGTCGCATTCGCCTATGGTTGCGGCTACGTCCCGAGTTGTGGCGCGGGCGGCACGTCGCCGTTTTTCTTTGCATCGAACGGAGATTTCGATGTCTACGACTACCGGAGTCCGGGGGAATATCGGCGAAACGATGAAGTTCGTGCCGTGCTCACTGGCAAGTTTTCAACCGGCTGGCTCCAGCATGACGTGACCTTCGGCACCAGCGTGCAGCGGCGCGTGGTCGATTTGTCGAACGCGGTGTATGACTATGTTGGCAGCGAGAATATCTACGGGCCGAACCTGACATTCGATCCGTCGCCGAATTCGCCGAGCGCGTCTTTTCCGCAACTCGATTCGCGCCAGTATTCCGTATCCGGCACGGACCGGATCACGTTCAACGATCACTGGCAGATCCTCGCCGGAGGGCGTGGCGTCCTGCTGCGTCAGCGAAGCTGGACTGAAATGGATGGCCCGGCTACCGACACGGACCGTTCCATCTTCCTGCCGCAAGTGGCGGTCGTGTACAAACCAGTCGCGCCACTTTCGTTTTATGCGTCTTATAGCAAGGCGCTTTCGCTTGGCGATCAGGCTCCCGTTCGTGCGAGCAATGCGTATGCATTTCTTCCGCCAGTCGTATCCAATCAGGTTGAAGTGGGCGCCAAGTACGACTGGCTCGACCGGTTGAATCTCACGGCGGCAGTGTTCGCGATCAACAAGCCGTTCGAATACGCAAAGCCCGATTCCACCGATGCAGGCTACACGTTCACGCAACAGGGAACGGAGCGTCATCAGGGCATCGAGCTGAGCGCAGCGGGACGGGCGACGGACCGGCTGACGCTGACGGCCAGCATCGCGGCGATCAGGGCGCGTGCGTACGACTCGGGCACGCCCGCATACGAGGGTCATCAGGTGATCAACGTGCCGCGCTTGAGCGCCGCGCTTTATGCGGACTATGCCGTGCCGCATGTTGCGGGACTCGATCTGCTCGGCGGCGTCAACTACAGCGGCAGCAAGGCCGCAAACGAGGAGGGCACGGCAAGCGTCCCGTCTTATTTCGTCTTCAATCTCGGCGCGCGATACACCACGAAGCTTGGCGGCCACAAGACGGTGGTG
Organism: uncultured Caballeronia sp.; assembly: GCF_964243625.1. Taxonomy (NCBI): domain Bacteria; kingdom Pseudomonadati; phylum Pseudomonadota; class Betaproteobacteria; order Burkholderiales; family Burkholderiaceae; genus Caballeronia; species uncultured Caballeronia sp. The sequence goes on along the minus strand of NZ_CAXTGZ010000212.1, from coordinate 5,035 downwards.
CGGCTCTCCGTCGATAACCTCTTCAACAAGTATTACTGGCAGGATAGCGGCGAGCTTCAGGGCGACGCATATCTCTTCCTTGGTGCGCCCCGCACTGCACGTTTGTCGTTGACTTATGATTTCTAGAAATGTCTTACACGCATCCCTGAACCGAGGCCAATGCAATGTCCGTGCTTGAAATCATCGGTGTTATTGTGAGCGCGCTTGCCATCTGGCTGACTGCGCGACGCAAGATGCTTTGCTGGCCGGTGGGACTGGCGTCGGTGGCGCTGTACGGCTGGATTTTTTTCGATGCAAAGCTCTACTCCGACATGCTTCTGCAAGGCGCTTTCGCGGTCCTGCAGGTCTATGGATGGTGGGTCTGGCTTGAGCAAGGAAAACGGAACACGCAGGTGGATTCCGGTGAGGTGCGCGTGCAGGCGGTTGCGCGCAAGGCGCTCGTGATGGGCTTGCTGCTTGCGGTCATTGGAAGCGCGGTGCTCGGGTCGTTGATGGCGCGTTTCACGGACGCCGCGTTGCCGTACGTGGATGCGTCGTTGACGGCTTTCAGCCTCGTCGCGCAATACTGGACGGCGCGGCGTTATATCGCGTCTTGGTGGCTCTGGATCGCAGTGGACGTCGTGTACGTCGGGATGTTTGTTTTCAAGGGTCTTTATCCGACCTCCGGGCTCTACGCGCTGTTCGTCGCATTGGCCGTGATCGGATTGCGCGACTGGAGCCGTGCGGCGGCGCGTGTTGAACCGGCTCAGACGCCGCACGCAGCCTGAGGCGGTCATGTCGACAGGAAAGCCGTTCAAACCAATAGCTTCGGATGCACCATCCGCCGATATCGCGCCCCTGCAATTCGGTGTCGATGGCGAGCAGGCCGAGCGCGACTGGCCGTTGATCACCCGCGAAGAAGTCGAGGCGGTGCTTGGCAGGTTTCCTTCGATTGATCCCTTGGCCGGCTTAACGTGGCACAGCCCCCGGCCGTTCTCGGCGGCCGTGCTGATCACGACGGCGAACGGCAACGAGTTTTTCGTGAAACGGCATCACGTGAACATCCGCGACGTGGAAGGGCTCGCCGAAGAGCATGCTTTCATCGCGTATCTCGCGTCACGTGGGCTGCCCGTTGCCGACATCATTGCGATGCCTGACGGCGCCACGGCAGTGACTCAAGGCGAATGGACATACGAGGTTCATCGTGCGGCGGGTGGGGCGGATGTGTATCGGAAAGCGATGTCATGGACGCCCTTCGCCGATCTTTCCCATGCGTTTGCGGCGGGCCAGATGCTCGCGCGCTTGCACATTGCTGCGCGCGATTACGCCGCACCGGCGCGCGCCATTCGTCCGCTGCTCTCGAGTTTTCGGGCGCTCAATGAATCCGATCTGATCGGCGCACTCGACAGGTGGATCAACGCACAGCCCTTGCTGGTTCGCGCCCTGGGAGCGCGTGACTGGCGTTCGGACGTGTCAGAGGTCATCTTGCCCTGGCATGCGCGGCTGGCGCCTTTCCTGCCCGGATTGCGCCCGCTGTGGACACATGGCGACTGGCACGCTTCTAACCTTCTCTGGACCGGTAGCACACCCGGCGCGCAAGTCAGCACCATCCTGGATTTTGGTCTATCCGACCGGACGTGCGCGGTCTACGATCTCGCGGTTGCGATCGAGCGAAATGCCATCGAGTGGTTATCCGCGCAAGACACACGGCGCGTGCATCTCGATCATATCGACGCGTTGCTGAACGGGTATGAGTCGATCACGCCCTTGTCCGGTGATGAATACGCGGCGCTGGTGGCTTTATTGCCAATTGTACATGCGGAGTTCGCGCTTTCCGAGGTTGCTTATTTTCACGCTACGCTAGGGTCGTCGGAGAACGCAGAGATTGCGTACGATGGTTATCTGCTCGGACACGCGCGATGGTTCTCTGAGCCGGCGGGAAGGGCGTTGCTCGATCATCTTGAGAGCCGCGAGCGCGTCTTCAGATCGCTGGATTAAAGATTCCGGTCGCTTGCGATGGCCGACCATCGCAAGCGAAAGCTACATCACACCCTTCACGTATGGCGTTCCTCGACAAACGTCCCGCGCGGCGCGTTCTCCAGGGCGGTATCGTGTTTGAGCAACAAGACGGCCGCAACACCGACCAGGCCCGCGCCCGACAGACACAACAAGCCAGCGGCGAAGCTGCCAGTACTGTCCTTGATCCAGCCCATCGCATAGGGGCCGAAGAATCCCGCCAGGTTGCCCAGCGAGTTCACAGCGGCAATACCACCGGCGGCCGCCGCTCCTGAGAGAAACGCGGCAGGCAAGGTCCAGATCACCGGCAGGCAACCGAAGATGCCGAACCCGGCAATGGAAAGCGCAAGCATCTTCAGCACCGGATTATCCAGCGCAGTGGATGCCGCAATCCCGCCCGCGGCGACCAGCAGCGCAATCGCCACATGCCATTTGCGTTCGAGCTTGCGATCCGAGTGGCGGCCCCAGTACACCATGCTGATCGCGCCCACAATGTAAGGCAGCGACGTGACGAATCCCGTCTGCACATTCGTCAGGCCGAAGCCTTTCACGATCTGCGGCAGGAAAAAGCTCAGGCCGTAGTTCGTTGCGTTTGCACCGAAGTAGATCAGCGCGACGGCGAGCACGCGCGGATTGAACAAGGCTTCCTTCACGCTGAAGCTGCGCACGGCTTCGCGCTGCCGACGCTCTTCGGCCTGCCGGTTGACGAGCCAGTTACGCTGGTCGTCGGTGAGCCACTTTGCGTCGGCGGGTTTGTCGGTGAGATAGAAGAACACCACGAACGCGAGGCAGAGCGCAGGTAATGCCTCGATCAGGTAGACCCACTGCCAGCCCGCGAGGCCCCCGAGTTTGTCGAGGTTCAGCAGCGCACCGGAGATAGGCGCGCCGATGACCGTGGAGAGCGGAATCGCGACCATGAAATAACCGACCACACGCCCGCGATACGCTGCCGGAAACCAAAGGGTCAGCAAGAAGATGATGCCGGGGAAAAAGCCTGCCTCAGCAATCCCGAGCAGCACTCGCAGCGAATAAAAGACGTGCGCGGGGGACATCCCCGTGTATTGCGCGATATGCGGAATGAATGCCATCGCGGCCGCGAGGATGCCCCACGTGAACATGATCCGCGCGATCCATTTGCGTGCGCCGAATTTTTCCAGCAGCAGATTGGACGGCACTTCGAAAAAGAAATAGGCGATGAAGAAAATCCCCGCACCAAAGCCGAACGCGCTGGGCGAAAACCCGAGGTCCTTGTTCATCTGCAACGCGGCAAAACCCACGTTCACGCGGTCCAGATAAGCGATGAAATAACAAAGCATCAGGAAGGGGACTAGACGCGCCGTCACGCGCGTCAGTGTGCTTTTTTCGAGGTCCATTTGCCATGTCTCCTGTTTTCAAGTTGTGATTCGTCTGAAACGTTTCATCCGGGTACGGCTGTTTCTGCTGATACATACGTTGTGCTTTCACGCACCAGCAACTCGGCCTTGAAGCTCAAGTGAACGAATTCGTCTTGCTCGCCGTTCATAAGCTTGAGCATCAATTGCCAGATTGCATGGCCGATAGCCTCCACGGGCTGACGTATCGATGTCAGATACGGGCGCAGCACGGACATCCAGGGGGCGTCATCGAAGGAAAGCAGCGACACGTCTGATGGGATGTGCAAGTCGGCATCGCGGATGGCGCGCAGCGCGCCGAGCGTCGTGACGTTGCAACCTGTGAAGAGGGCAGTCGGGCGCGTGGAACCGCTCAATACCTTGAGCGTGGTGGCATGGCTTTGGGTGGCCGTCATGCCGCATTCGATCACTGCAATGTACCGGGCGAGATGCGCTTTGCGCATTGCATCCATATAAGCGTCCGCGCGTTCTCGCGAGTTCACCAGTTCCAGAGTGTTGACGAGGAACGCGATGCGCCGGTGGCCGAGCGCGATCAAGTGTGCGGTTCCGTCGGCGGATGCGCTGCGGCTGTTGGTCGTCACCGTGTTCGCCGGGAAGGTGTCGTCCACACGATCGGCCATGACGAGCGGCACATTGCATTCCCGCGCCTCGGCTATTGCGTGCTGATAACCCCGGCACGGAATGATGATCATGCCCGCTACCTGACGCGACATCACAAAACGGATGCGCTCGGTTTCGCGTTCGGGGTTCTCGTTGGCATGGGCAAGGATGAGCTGGTAACCATGCTGCAGCGCATGATTTTCGAGGGCGCGCGCAATGTCGACAAAGAACTGGTTGGTGAGGTCGGGAAGAACCAGACCGATGGAAGTGGGACGGCCGCGGCGCAGGTCGGCGGCGATCTCGTTGCGCCGGTATCCAATCAGACGTGCCGCATCCCAGACGCGGCGCGCCCGCTCGGCGCTGACTCCGGAAGCACCGGACAGCACCTTCGACGCTGTGCCGACAGACACCTTCGCCGCATTCGCGACATCGCGCAGCGTAGGGAGAGTTCTGTCAGGCATGCTCATGGATCACCCATTCGCCATCGGCTGAAACGTTTCAGAGGATAGGCGATGAATGGAGCGGTTACAAGAAATCCCCGCTCAGGGTTTACGGCGGCACGGGTAAATGCGGGGGGGCGTGCGGGGTCGCGCTTGTCAGCGCTTGTTAGTGACAGTACAAGTCGTTCTCAGCGATGAACATGTCGAACGCAAGCTGCCTGGCGACCGTCTCGCGTGCGGTCGTGAGCCATCGGCTTTGGCGCCAGGCGCGAATGAGTCGGCCTGTTTCGCCTCCAGGCCGACTCGTTCACGCGATCAACTGAAGCTAGTGGCAACATCCTCCGGACTCATGCTTCACGTCATCGTAACGATCGTGATGCCGCATCCAGTCCGTCATGCCATGTTCTTCATCGCGTCCTTTGGGCGTGATGTCGAGCAGGTCATACGCGCCGATCAGCGGTTCGACTCCGCGTCCATATGCGGAGAACGTGCGGAATACATCGCCGGCTTCGTCCTTGTAGAACACGCTGACGCCGGGCATTTCGTCGCTATCGAAACCAGGCTCCTTTGTCTCGTGTATCTGAAAGTTGTAGTCGATCCTGCCCGTGG
>NZ_CAXTGZ010000211.1:0-9272 GCF_964243625.1 uncultured Caballeronia sp. | reverse complement strand
TCCACCCCGCGAAAAAGATTATATGACAAGCGGCACTGCAGTGCAACATGTTTGTCACGCTGGACTGCTCGGTGAAAATGGACAAACAAAAAAGCGGCGGCATATCTCGTTGCCGAGACATGCCGCCGCATTAAAGCACCTTGCTTCAACGTTGCTTAGAAGCCGAACGCGAAACCTGCACCGCCCGTGGTTTCTTCGCCAGTTGTCGAACCGCCGACCGTCAGGACCATGTTCGTTCCAAAGCGCTTCTGGAAGCCGATCGCAATTGCAGCCTTGTCACGATAAACACCCGTGCCGGCCGCGAAGCGATTGTCCTTGTCAGCGATGGCCGCCGCGCTGCCTGCCATCATCGCCATGGCGCTGCTCATTGCACCGACGCTGTTGATATGGTTGTTGGCAAGCGAAAGACCGCTGTTCATGTCCGAGCGCAATGCGTCGGTGTAACCCTTCGCGGACTTCACACCCGTGTTCACCGACTGCTGCATCTGGTTCACGTTGACAGCGTCGGTGCCTTCCGTGCCGGCCGCGACGTTCGTGATCTGGCGCTGACCGCCCGCAGACGCCGTACCGACCGAGACCGCGTTGGCACGATCGGCCACCGACCCTGCGCCGAGCGCCACCGAGTTCTTCGCCGTAGCCGATGCATTCGCGCCAACAGCAACCGCATTGGCGCCGCTCGCCACGGACGAGGCGCCCGAAGCAATGGCATTTGCGCCAGATGCAACGGCGTTCGCACCCGACGCAACCGAATGCGTACCGCTCGACGTTGCCGCTTCCGTATCGCGGTTGCCGTCAGCCGAGAACATCGGGTTGTAGGCGCCGTTGGCGAGGTTGGTGACCTGGCTGATCATGTCGTTCATCTGACCCAGGTTGACCGCGTCCATGCTGCTGGTGCCGGCCGTGACGTTATGCAAAGCCGTGCCCGTTGCATTGCCGTTGCCAAGCGTTGCGTTGGCGTAGTCCGGCGTGCCGTCGGCGTTGGTGTCGTACTTGATTGCGGCCGCGCTGAGCGTGCTCACGCTGTTCGAAACCGCATTGAGCTGGCCTACGTTGACTGCATCAGTCGTTGCCGTGCCTGCTGCCACGTTCGTGATCTGACGCTCGCTGCCAGCGGCTCCCACCGACACTGAGTTGGCCCGGTCAGCCACCGAGTTCGCGCCCAAAGCAACCGAATTCTTCGCCGATGCAACCGCCGCGCCGCCGATCGCCACTGCATCCGTACCCGTCGCCGACGAATCGATCAAGGTCGAGTTCGAGTGGAAGTACTTGATGCCGCCACCGTTGTTGATGTTGTTGGTGAAGCTTTGCAAGGCTGCGACGTTCTGGTTTGTCGCATACAACTGTGAACCGTTGACTGCGTCCGTGCTCGTTTCCGTCAGGTCGCCCTTGGCGAGGTTGGTCAGAAGCGTGGGTTGCGCCGCGCCCGCGCCGCCCAGCGTTACACGCTGATAGTTCGCCGAGCCGTCCGCGTTCTTGTCGTACTTGACGGCAAAGCTATCGAGCGTGCTGAGGTTGTCGGACACGGAGGTGAGCTGACCGAAGTTGACTGCATCCGTCGTGCTCGTGCCGGCTGCCACATTCGTGATCTGACGTTCGCTGCCCGCTGCACCTACCGACACGGAGTTCGCGCGATTTGCCACCGAGTTGGAGCCGAGCGCAACTGCATTGTTCGCCGACGCTTTAGCCGCGCCGCCGATCGCCACGGAATCGGTGCCTGTGGCCACGGAGTCTGCCAACTGCGAGTTAGTGTGGAAGTACTTGATGCCGCCGCCGTTGCTGATGTTCGTCTCGAATGTTTCCAGCGAGCCGACGCGTGTGTTCGTGGCAAACAGTTGCGAGCCGTTGACGGCATCGACGCTGGTCGACGACAACATGCCTGCTTTTACGTTCGTCAGGGTGACGGGCGTTGATGTGCCCGACCCGCCGAGCGTGACCTGCGTCTTCGCGGACGAATCGTAGGCAACCTTGTTGTTCAGTTCCGTGTCGACCTTGGCAATGGCGTCACCGACCGTGCTGAGCGAGGTGCCGGCGACGGTGTAGGCGGGCGCTTTGATCGAACCGTCCGCGTTCACCTTGGCGCCGCCGCCGAGCAACGAGGTAACGTTTTGAAGTTGCGTGACGTTGACAGCGTCGGTGCCAAGAGTGCCAGCGCTTACGCTGGTGATCTGGCGGGTACTCGCTGCGGTGCCTACCGAAACCGTGTTTTCACGGTCCACCGTTGAACCGGCTCCAAGGGCGACGGAATTTTTCAGCGATGCCACTGCGCCGTTGCCAAGCGCCACTGCGCCAACCGCCGATGCCGATGCCGCCGCGCCCAGTGCAACTGCGTTCGCGGCAGTCACGGACGACTTCGAACCAATGGTCACGCCACCGGCTGCACCAGCCGCTGTTCCGGACAAGTTGATTGAGTCGTCAGAGTCCGACGTGTTGGTAGGGGAGTTCGAAGTAGCGTCACCGAACGGATTGAACGAAAGCGAGCGGGCAGAATTCACTACATTGCCTCCGTTGGGAGCAAGAAGCACGCTCTCGTGAGAGGCCGCGTCGAGCGAGAGGTAGTTGCTGCCCACGACAACGGAATTGACGGCCTTATTAGCGATTTGCGAGCCTATCGAGAGCGCGTCGTTGGCGGTACTCTGAACGTCGGAGCCAATAGCGATGGACTCGTTACTTCCGCTGGAAATCGCCTTATTGCCGATCGCGACTGTTTGGTTTCCGGAGGACGTCGACAATGCGCCGATCGCGACAGCGTTCAATCCTGTGGCGGCTGAGTCGTCCTGCGTCGAGTTGACGTGGAAGTACTTGCCTGAGCTTGAGCTGTCGGCGAGTGCAGCCAGCGCTGCACCGACCGTGCTGTAGTTTGTGCCTTTCAACGTGAAGGTCGGACTGGTGACAGAGCCGTCCGCTGCGACCGTGGCGCCGCCGCCCAAGGCGGCGACGACCGGTGTCAACTGGCTCAGGTTCACCGCATCGGTGGCTTGCGTGCCGCGTGCGACCTGTACGAGTTGGCGCTGATTGGACGAGTTGCCGAACGAGACGGTGTTGTCCCGGTCTGCGACCGTATCAGATCCCAAAGCAACCGAGTTGGCTGCCGAGGCCGCGGAGGATGTTCCGAAGGAGATTGCTTTTTGACCGGTCGTTACGGCTGCGTGACCGAAAGCAATAGAATCGTTGACTTCCGCGCCGGGGACGTTATTAACACCAACTGCAGAATCCTGCCCGATCGCGATGCTACTGGTACCGAGTGCCCGGGCGTTATAGCCAATCGCCATAGTGCCGGATATCACTCCCGCAGGAGGTGCCCCACCAATTATTCCGTCGGTGTACGAATTGACACCAATCGCGATGGTGCCAGTATCTTGCGATAAAGAATTCGTGCCGATTGCAATGTCCGACGGGTACTCAATTTTGCCGCCGTCCAACTCGCCGGCGACTGCTCCGCCAGTCGCCCCGATCGCCACCACAGACGCCACCATCGCTTTGGCAATACTGCCGCTTCTCTTCCCACGTGCGCGGCTGAATTCCGAAGCTGCCACCCAAGCGCCCAGCGATTCATTCCAGACGGATTTATAAGTTTTGTTCATTCGTACACCTGTGTAAAAGTTAGCCTTTGTCCGGAGCCGGAAGACGGATCACGCTCAAGCGCGCTGTGTTGCAGGGCTTTGCATCGGCAGAGAACCGCTGGTTCTTCGGCTTTTGCCTGGAGAAGGCTTGAACTCTACGTAGACGGATGGATAGTCTTAATCGGAAATGTCCTAATCTCGGGCGAGAGGATACATATACAACGCTGTTAGAAGACGGGATGGCAGATTCTCGGAAAAACCGGGACGAAGCGTGTGGGGGAACAAGAACACCACCTTCACGCGGCGCGGAGTTTGTGCTTGCGCAGGTCGTGGGAACACCGGTGCATGACGGTCGGGAACAAGCGAATGCAGCCCGTCGTGTCAAAATTCAGGGATCGCGCGATGAACGCTTCCGGTTCACCGCATGTTTGAGCTTTCACTACAAGGATTGACTGGCCATGGATATCGCTCACGATTTGCAAACCATCCTGCATCAGGAGCACACGCTCGTTTTCCCGCAATTCGATACCGACCGCGCGTGGCAGATCGGCTCGCAATTGCGTGAAATGGCAGTGGCGCGTGGCGCCGTCGTCGCCATCGAGGTGAGGACATTCGGCCAGCCGCTGTTCTTTGTCTCGCTGAACGGCACAACCCCCGACAACGCCCGGTGGGTTCAGCGCAAGGCGCGCACGGTCGAGCACTTTCGCCGCAGTTCCTACGCGATCGGCTTGAGCCTGCAGCAGGCATCGACGACCCTTGCCGATAAATACACGCTGCCCGCCGCCGAGTTCGCATCGCATGGAGGCGCGTTTCCGTTGACAGTCAAAGGCGCGGGCGTGATCGGCGTGGTGACGGTGTCGGGCTTGCCGCAACGCAAGGATCATGAACTCGTGGTCGAGGCGCTGTGCGCGGTGCTCGGACACGATGCGAGCGCGCTCGCATTTGCATCGGACAAGGGGTAAGCGATGCGCACTTCCGCTTATGCGCTGCTCGCGGTCGCGATCGTTGCCGAAGTCGTGGCGACATCGGCCTTGCGGGCGTCGGACGGGTTTTCGCGGCTCGTGCCGTCGGTGATCGTGGTGATCGGTTACGGCATCTCGTTTTACTTGCTTTCGCTCACGCTCAAGTCCTTGCCGGTCGGCATCGTGTATGCCGTGTGGTCAGGGGCGGGCATCGTGCTGATCACGCTCGTTGCTGCAATCTTGTTCAAACAGATACCCGATCTGCCCGCTGTGCTCGGCATGGGGCTGATCGTGGCGGGTGTGATCGTGCTGAACGTATTCTCGAAGGTCAGCCCGCATTAGCCGAAGCCCTCGCGGCTGACCGCCGCCGGCGTGGCGGCTTAGTTGCAGCGAACGACCATCGAGCGATTTTTTACATTTGCCGATATCACGTTTGTAATGCCGCCACCCGTCGGGCCGCCTTCCTCGTTGTCCTTCGACACGATCGTATATCCCGTCGCGCCGCACTTGTCGCCGGCCATGACGTAGCAACTCGCCCACGTCGTGCTGGCGTCCGCTCCGCTGCAGTTGATGGCGTAGCCGGACTGGCCATCAGGGAGATGGATCAGAGATGCGTCGTTGGACGATGCACACCCGCCAACGCTCAAGACTCCGGCGGCGCAGAACGCCAGGCCTGCGCCCTGCAGCATGCGCGTGATGGATGTGTTCAGCGGCAACCGCCATGCAAATCGCTTCATTCTTTTCCTCATTAGCCATCGGCCGGGTTATTTGCTGCGCGCATTTTCCCATACACCCGTACCCGCAGGAAAAAGCGCTGTCCTTGATGCAGGTCAAATGACGACGTGAATGTGCTGGCGCGTGCCTTGCGGAGTTAGAAACACGCTTTATCTTTTTACAGTCGTCTCTGATCTGGCGCCTGAAGAAAATGCAACCGGATGCAACGAGCAAGAACTTATTGCAGGCCGGCGGACCTTACAGTATTCATGGACATCAAATAAAACGACGAGAGGACAACCATGGCAGAACGCGTCACCGGCCCGTACCGCGGGTATTACATCAGTGCTGCAGCACGGCTTACGCCGGCACCGGAGCAAGGCGAAGAGCCCATTTATGTCGGCACAGTGAACGTCGCGCAGGGCGGCCCGGATAATGTGCACCGGTTTGAAACCATGGTCGATCTGGGCGGCCAGCAACGCTTTGCGACCGAAGACGACGCGCTCGGCCAGGTCGAGGAGGCCGCGCGCGCCTACATCGACAGACTGTTGCAAAATACCTGATGCGCACGCTCAACATCCGTCACCCGGCGATGCGCTGCGTGGCCGAGGCGTTGCTTGATCTATTTCCGAGCGGCGCGGATATCAGCGAAATCGGCACGGACGCGAAGCCTTGCCTCTTTGTGGGTTGGCGGACCAGCGGCACTGCGGGCCAGCCTGGCAATATTGCGTGGGGCGTGCACTACCGCTTCGAGGCCGAGGCGCTGAGTCTTTTCGATATCGCTTGCGAGCCCGCCCAGCAGCGGCTCTGCGAACACGTGAGGGATATCAGCCGGCATCTGAGATTCGACTACGCCGATCCAGACGCGCTCTCGCTGAAAATTGTCGACGTGACCGCTGACATGGTCCGCGAGTGCATGAGCGAAGCGTAGCGCGCTCGGGGTAGACCGGCCTCTCGCGGTGCGAGTACTATCGATGCGTTTCTGTTTCTTGCGTCCGAGGCAATCATGAACATCCAGTTTCCGGCCGACGCGCCTGCGTATCGCGACACCAATCTCACCGTGGTTTTTCCCGCGCTGGTCGACGGCGAGCGCGTGCCGTGCGCGATCTCCGTGGAGGCGCTGGAGGACCATTTCGGCGTGAAAAGCTTCGACAGCAACGGCTGGATCAGCGCGTTCCATGCGGCCCGGCCGAAAATCGAGGCGGTGGCGCGCGAGCATTTATCGATAACGCAGGGCGCGCCTGTGCTTTTGAAAAGCGGGCATTTTCCCCCGGGCGCAGTTTCTTGCTGAACACCGTTCAGGTTTAAATTGACTTGGCCGTCATCTCGCGGAAAATGCGCGGATGGTCAGCCAAAAACAACATCTGTCCGATCAGCCGCTGCTCCGAAGCCATATTCTCGATGCCGCGCGCTCCATGGTCGTGCGTCACGGATTCGACGCGCTGTCCATGCGCAAGCTCGCCGAGGTCGTCGGCTATTCGCCCGCTTCGCTTTATCTGCATTTTTCCGGACGCGATGCGATCGCCCATGCGCTGGGCGCCGAAGGACATGCAAGATTACTCGCGGCGCTGCATTCGTACGATTTTGTCGAGGACGATACCGAGCGTTTGAGATCGATGGGGCATGCTTACGTCGAGTTCGGGCTCAAGCATCCGGAGATGTATCGGCTGATCTTCATGCAGAATGTCGGTTATACGGAAGCGATATTCAATGACGCGGCGGCGTCCGGCGAAACCGCGCTTTCCCTGCTTGCGGATGCGCTCGCGTTTTCCAGCCAGGCACCGGCTGCTGCCGAAACCTTGTGGACGGCGCTGCACGGCATCGTGTCACTGAGTCTGACCGCGGCGAAGCATCTGGTCACGCCGACCGACGTGCTCATCGATGCAACGATCGAGCTTTATTTATCCGGCGTCAAGAAAAAACCCGTGCGCCGCCCGCCGAGGCCCGGCGCCGCGTGACGATTGCCGCCATACTTTCCAGCTATTTCGAATCCACCGAACCTGTATTGCACATGACCGAGACTATCGAAGAAATCCGCGTCGAACGCGCGCAGGGCATTGGTTTTATCGCGCTGAACCGGCCGAAGGCGCTCAATGCACTTTCCACGCCGATGATCCACGCCATTCACCGCGCGCTCGAAGCCTGGCGCGACGACGACTCGGTGCATGCCGTGATCATCTACAGTCCGCATCCTCGCGCGTTTTGCGCGGGCGGCGATATCCGCTTCCTTTACCACACGGCGAAAGCGGGCGAGCACGCGGCGATTGACGAATTTTTCACCGATGAATACCGCCTGAACCACGCCATTTTCACGTATCCGAAACCGTACATTGCGTTGCTCAACGGTGTGGTGATGGGCGGCGGCATGGGCATCTCGCAGGGTGCACGGCAAACGGGCGGCTTGCGCGTCGTCACTGAATCCACCCGGATGGCGATGCCGGAAACGCGCATCGGCCTCTTTCCGGACGTTGGCGTGAGCTGGTTTCTCGCGCGTACGCCCGGCGCGATCGGACGCTATCTCGCGGCGACGAGTGCGACCATCGATTCCGCCGATGCCCTCTACGCCAATCTCGCCGATGTCTACATGGATGAAGGCACGCTCGCCGGGCTTGTGGATACGCTCAAACACAAGAGCTTCGGATCGGGTGCGGAGGTCGTGAGGTTCATTGAAGGGGAAGGGCGTGCGGATGCGGGCAAGGCGAGCGAGCTCGAAGCGAATCGCGGGTTTATCGACAAGCATTTCGCGTCGGGCAATGGCGCGGCTTGCCTGAAGTCGCTCGCGAGCGCCACGAACGGCGCCGAGCAGGAGTGGGCGGCGAACACGGCGGCCGAGTTGCGTGAGCGTTCGCCGCTGTCCATCGATGTATCGCTGGAGCTGATCGATCGCGCCAAAACATCCACGATGGCCGAAACGCTGCGCCGCGACCTCGGTCTCACCCGCGCAACCTTCGATCACGGCGATGTGATGGAAGGCATCCGGGCGCGCATTGTCGATAAAGACAATCAGCCCGTCTGGAAAGTGACGCGCGTGGAAGACGTGACGCGTGAAGAAGTGCTGCAGATGTACGAAAGCCCGTGGACTGCAGCCGGTCATCCGCTTGCCGATCTGGCGGATTAGTCCGCGTCGCTGCCGGCTGTAAAGGCGCGCATGAAGACGAGCGCGCCCCAACCCCACATTGCATTCGATGCAAATCCGAGCGCCAGTCGCGGCATCATGTTGCCGCTTGGCCAGATGCCGCGCAGCGGATCAAGCACGAACACGCTCGCGGCCGTCAGCACGATTCCGCCGAAGACCAGCGCGCCGATCCACGGCGCGGTGCGATCGGGCGAGACGCGCAGGAGCCATGCCATCAGGATGCTGAAAAACCCGCTCCATAACGCCGCCACGATGAACTCGGGAACGCCAAGCGGCAGGAAGGGAGTAGTCGAATAACCGGTGATTTCGATCACGCCGGCTGCGTGCAGGATCGCAATTGTCGATTCACGGAAGAACAAGGCGGCGAGAAAACCCGCGACGAACGGCAGAATGACTTTTTGCATTGAAAAACACCGCTTGAGACGCGAGCTGCGGCCGCGCCTGATTTTAGAGTGGCGTCATTATAGGGTCGGGCATGCCGCGAAATGGTGCAATCGGTGGCGCCTTTGCGGTGGATGCAACGGAGTCCTTGTCGTCGCTATTTGGCGATGGCGTCGCTCGCCGGATTGTTGTGCAGCATCCGGTCGCTGTTGGCGGGGAGAGCCGGGCGCTTGGTCGGCATGTTGTCGGGATTGTTGGGGCGTGTGGCGCCTGCATCCGGCGACGCCGGTGGTTTGACCATGGATGCAGCGTCGGCGGGCTTGGCGGTCTGGGCCTGGGCGGTGGCCGTCAAGATTGATGCTGCAGCGAGCGCAAGGCCAAGCGAAGTTCTGATGGCGCGGGATTTCATCTGTATCTCCAGTGCGGCGCGCGTTTTGGTCGAGGCTTGCGGGACGCTGCCGTCTGCATTTCTGACAGTGGAAAACGGTGAAGATTCGGTTTTCCTGATGGCCAGACACG
>NZ_CAXTGZ010000210.1:0-9434 GCF_964243625.1 uncultured Caballeronia sp. | reverse complement strand
AACACACAAACGGCGCAGCCTATCATCTCCTTCATCTCATAAACGTAGAAACTCGGTTAGATCCAGAACACCGGTTTAAAAAACAACTAGCAGTGCCGAATCACCAGACAGCTTCAAATATCGTCGAACTGGACAATCGAAATAGTCTGGGAAGCAGGTTCCGTTGAACATGGATCTTCGTCAAAAGCGATATCACCCGTCGGATCGGCCATGCCTGTCGCGCGCAAACCGCCGAACGGAAACAGCTTGTGATCCATCAAATGCGACGGCACCACGTTCGACAACGCGTTGAACATATTCTCCACGCGTCCGGGAAAGCGCTTTTCCCAATCGCGAATCAGCGCCTTCATTTCCGCGCGCTTCAGGTTTGGCTGGCTGCCGCACAGGTTGCAAGGAATGATCGGGAATTCGCGCAGTTCGGCGAACTTCTCCAGATCCCTTTCCTTGATGTAAGCGAGTGGCCGGATCACGACATTCTTGCCGTCATCGGATTGAAGTTTTGGCGGCATGCCCTTCAATTTGCCGCCGTAGAACATATTCAGAAACAGCGTCTGCAGGATGTCATCGCGATGATGGCCGAGCGCAATTTTCGTTGCGCCCAATTCACCGGCCACACGATACAAAATCCCGCGCCGCAGTCTGGAACAGAGCGAGCACGTGGTCTTGCCTTCCGGCACGAGCCGCTTGACGATGCTGTACGTATCCTGATTTTCGATATGAAACGGGATATCGAGTTTGCTTAGATATTCGGGCAGCACGTGCTCGGGAAAACCGGGCTGCTTCTGATCGAGATTCACCGCCACGATGTCAAAATTGATCGGCGCGCGCTCGCGCAGCCGCATCAGCAGTTCGAGCATGGCGTACGAATCCTTCCCGCCCGAAAGGCACACCATCACCTTGTCGCCGTCCTCGATCATCTTGTAGTCGACAACCGCTTCGCCCACTTGCCGCGCGAGGCGCTTGAACAGCTTGTTGTTCTCGTACGCCTGCTTTTGCTCGTGGCGCGTCATCGGCTCGCGAATTTTCGGAACCGAAACTGGCTCGATAATCGAACTCATGCCGCCACCTCTTTGATGCGAAAGACCTCGACGCCAACGGCATCGCAATCGGGATAAACGTCC
This sequence comes from uncultured Caballeronia sp., assembly GCF_964243625.1. Lineage (NCBI taxonomy): Bacteria > Pseudomonadati > Pseudomonadota > Betaproteobacteria > Burkholderiales > Burkholderiaceae > Caballeronia > uncultured Caballeronia sp. Next base: position 8,313 of record NZ_CAXTGZ010000210.1, on the reverse strand, counting down.
GGCTTTTCCGTCGATACCACCACTGCCCGCACATTCGGATGTTCGAGCAGCGCAGCGGCGACGTCATCGCAAAGGGTTTCCTGCAAGTGGATATGCCCCTTGCCCACACGTTTGGCGATGGTCGAGCGCATGAAGTCGTAATCGACGACTTCGCGCAACTTGTCCTCGACCGGCGTCGATAAAGCCAGCGGCACGAACAATTCCACGTTGATCACGACGCGTTGTTCGCCCTGCTTCTCGAAATCGTGCACGCCGATGTTGATGCGCACTTCGTAATTGCGCAGAAAAAGGCGCCGGCAATCGGCGAGCCGGGGATGCGAAAGAACGGCAAGCATGGTCGTGTCCTGGGAATACTGATTAACTTACTAGGTGCGGTCGGCCATCAAAAACATGACATCGCGCGGCGATGGCACGAGATGCTGCCCGCCGTCGACAACCAGCGTCGTGCCCGTCACACCGGACGCATCGGCGAGATAACACGCGGCCGCGACCACGTCTTCGACACGCGAAGCCCGGCCCAACGGCGTCACGCGATGCGCGGCTTCGAACTCGGCATCCGTCATGTCCGCCGATGGCAACGTCAGACCCGGCGCGAGCCCGACCACGCGCAACTTTGGCGCAAGCGCCTGAGCCAGCGCGACGGTCGCGGTTTCGAGCGCAGCCTTGCTCAACGTGTACGACAAATAGTCCGGATTCATGTTGTACAGCTTCTGGTCCAGCACGTTGATGACGCACGCGCGCCGGGTTTCGTCGTGGATGGCGGCATCCGGCGTGGCTTCGTGAAGCGCACGCGCCAGAGCCAGCGGCGCGGCCACGTTGACCGCCATCATCTCGAGCAGACGCGCGTAGCTGAAATCACGCGCGGTATCTTCCGTGAACCGGGATGCGTTGTTCACCACGCAATGCAGGCCACCCAACGCTTCGATACACCCCGGCACCAGTTTCGCGACATCGTCCTCGACGCCAAGATCCGCACCGAGCGCGACCGCCCGGCGGCCGAGCGCGCGGATCGCCGCGACGACTTCCTGCGCGTCCTGTTCCGAGCCATTGAAATGCACGGCGACGTCCCAGCCGCGCGCCGCAAAACCAAGCGCCAGCCCCCGGCCGATGCGTTTCGCCGCGCCCGTGATCAGCACGACGCGGGATTTGGGGGCGGAAGAATCAGGAGAAGTCGACGAAGAATCGCTCATTTACAATGCCGGAATGAATCCAAAAGCTCACGAATCCGACAGTTTACCTGCTCCCGGCCCCGACGCGCTCGCGCAATCCGAACGGCTGACCGCGCGCATCCGCGAAGAAATCGCGTCCGTGGGCGGCTGGATGCCTTTCAGCCGATACATGGAGCTCGCGCTTTACGCGCCCGGCCTCGGCTATTACAGCGGCGGCGCGATGAAATTCGGCAAACGCGGCGACGATGGCAGCGATTTCGTCACCGCGCCTGAAATGTCGCCATTGTTCTCGGCAACGCTCGCACGGCCCGTCGCACAAGCGTTGCGGGACAGCGGCACGCGCAACCTGATGGAGTTCGGCGCCGGCACGGGCAAACTTGCGGCGGGTTTGCTGAACGCGCTCAAGGCGCTGGACGTTCCGTTCGAAAGCTATTCAATCGTGGATCTTTCGGGGGAATTGCAGCAACGCCAGCGCGCGACGATCGACGCCGATGCGCCGGAACTGGCATCGAAAGTCCGCTGGCTGAGTGCGTTGCCCGAACATTTCGAAGGCGTGGTGATAGGCAACGAAGTGCTCGATGCCATGCCCGTGCGCCTGGTCGTGCGCAAACTCGGCGAGTGGCACGAACGCGGCGTCATCTGGAGCCACGATCATTTCGCCTTCGACGACAAACCCCTGTTGGCCGCGCTCGATAACCCGCTGCTCGCCGAAATCGATACGACTATCGATGAAGTCAACGACGAGCCTTTCATTGAATATGTGAGCGAGACGCACGAAGCCGCGCTGGCTTTCACGCGCACGATTTGCACGATGCTCACCCGCGGCGCCGCGTTTTTCATCGATTACGGCTTTCCCCGGCGCGAGTTTTATCATGCACAGCGCGCGCAGGGCACGCTGATGTGCCACTACCGCCACCGGGCGCATGGCGATCCATTTCTGTATCCCGGCTTGCAGGACATCACGGCGCATGTGGAGTTTTCGGGGATCGCGGAAGCCGGAACCGAGGCGGGCGCGGATCTGCTGGGCTTCACATCGCAAGCGCGGTTCTTGATGAACGCGGGGATCACGGACGCACTTTCCGACCTCGATCCCACCGATGTCCGCCGTTTCCTCCCCGCAGCAAACGCGGTTCAGAAGTTGTTGTCCGAGGCGGAAATGGGCGAGTTGTTCAAGGTGATCGCGTTTTCGCGCGGTATCGATGAAACAATCGCCGCGTTCTCGTCCGGCGACCGCTCGCACACGCTATGACGCCATGATCCGCTGGGTTCTCACCACGTTTATTGCGTTGACCATTCTTTCGGCCTCGTTGCCGTGGATGAAGAAACTCGGCATCGGCAAGTTGCCCGGCGATTTCACGTTGAAACTGTTCGGGCGCGAGTATTCGTTCCCGTTCATGTCCACCATCCTGCTTTCGATCATTCTTTCGCTGATCGCGCGGGCGCTCTAAGCGTTCTGAAGCGCCGCGTCCACGGCCGCAACCCGCGCCGCATGCACCGCGTCCTTGATCTTCGCCGGCTCGCTGGCGTATTGCTGCGCGACGGCGCCGGCATCGACCCCGCGCGCCGCCACCAGCGCCTCGCGCAAACGCTCGGCTTGCGGATACGGCTGCTGACTTAGACCAAGGCGGCCGCGTGCATCGGACACACAGGCTTGCAGCGCTTCGGCAAACCGCGCGGGCTTGCGCAGCGCATCGCATCGTTCGAACAAGCGAACCAAAGCGGCCGCCCCGAACTCCATCACCCGATGAATATTCCCGTGCTCACGCGCGACCAGCAGCGCGAGGTCGCGGCAATCGTTCGGCACGCGCAAACGCTCGCATAGCGGCTTCAGCAAATCGACGCTGCGCCCTTCATGCCCGACATGGCGCGGCAAGATGTCTTCCGGCGTGGTCGCCTTGCCGAGATCGTGCGTGAGCGCGGCGAAGCGGACGGGCAACGTGAAACCGTGCGACGCCGCGTAATCCACGACCATCATCACGTGAATGCCGGTATCGACTTCCGGGTGATAGTCGGCACGTTGCGCGACGCCCCATAACGAATCCACCTCGGGCAAGATCCGCACGAGCGCGCCGCATGCGCGCAGCGTCTCGAACATGCGAGACGGCTTTTTTTCCATCAACCCGCGCGATACCTCCTGCCACACACGTTCGGGCACGAGCGCATCGACTTCGCCATCGGCGACCATGCGTTTCATCAGGGCAAGAGTTTCGTCGGCGATGGTGAAATCAGCAAAGCGCGCCGCGAACCGTGCAATCCGGAGAATGCGCACTGGATCTTCTATGAACGCCTCGCCCACATGGCGGAACACGCGCGCTTCAACGTCAGCCCGGCCATTGAACGGATCGATCACCGGTCCGGTCAGTTCGCCATCCGGCCGGACTTCGCGCGCCATTGCGTTGACGGTCAGGTCGCGCCGGGCGAGATCTTCTTCGAGCGTGACATCGGGCGCGTAGAAAAACTGAAACCCGTGATATCCCGCCGATGTCTTGCGTTCCGTCCGCGCCAACGCATATTCCTCGTGCGTCTGCGGATGCAGGAACACTGGAAAATCCTTGCCGACCGGCTTGAAACCCTGCGCTGTCATTTGGTCGGGCGTGGCACCGACCACGACGTAATCGCGGTCCTGCACCGGCAAACCCAGCATTTCATCGCGGATTGCGCCGCCCACGGCATAGATGTTCATTGCTCTTTCCGCGCGCCTTCAATCCATTCGGCGACTTCCGGCATGGTGGTGATGTGCTTGCAGTAGTCGCGCGCATGGTCGCTGATCTTCGGCGCGTACGAGTTGAAGCGCATGACGACGGGCGCGAACATCGCATCTGCGATGCCGAATTCCTTGCCGAACAGGAACGGTCCGCCGTGCGCGCTCAGACAGTTGCTCCAGATCTTGTCGATGCGCTTCACGTTCGACAACGCCCCCGCCGTCAACGGCTGGCCGAACGCCTGACGCTGGATGTTCATCGACATTTGTTCGCGCAGATCGCCGAAACCCGCGTGCATTTCCGCGCTGATGCTGCGGGCGTGCGCGCGAGCGGCGGCATCGCGTGGCCACATGGCGTGTTGCGGGAAAAGCTCGGCCAGCGTTTCCATGATCGCGAGCGATTCCCAGACGGCGTCGCCGGCATCGGTCACGAGGCACGGCACCTTGCCGGACGGTGAATGTGCCAGGATGTTCGCGGTCGAGTCCGGCTGGCCGAGGCGGATCAGCACCTCTTCAAACGGAATGCCGAAGTGCTTGAGCACGAGCCACGGCCGCATGGACCACGACGACTGATTTTTGTCACCGATAACGAGTTTCATCGCAGAAATTTGAAGTTGAGTACTTGATTCAACGCCCCGCCGACGCACGGAACGTGTTGAAACGCGAACGCGTGGAGGCGCCCGTGAGATACATCGGCGCAATCGCCTCGACGCTCGCCGGATCGATGCCGAGTTCCGGCGCAATCGGCCCGCTGGCAATATTCGGCGCTTTCATTGAATCCAGATTATCGCGCGACATCATGGGTTCGCCGGGCGCGAGTTCCAGCGACATGGCCTGCAAGCGGCCAAGGCTGTCAGGCAAACGGATGATGCGCGCGTTCTTGCCGATCGCCGCGCCGCTGAAGCGCACGAGTTCTTCGAGCGTGTAGACCTTCGGGCCGGCGAGTTCGTATGCGCGACCGCTGGCGGCATCGAGATCGAGCGCGTTGACGAAGGCCTTGGCGACATCGCCGACAAATATTGGCTGGAATTGCGCCTGCGAACACGCGAGTGGAATGATCGGAAAGATCCGTTCAAGGAACGCGAACTGGTTCAGGAAGTTGTCCTCCGGACCGAAGACCACGGACGGACGAAAGATGGTCGTGGCCAGATTCGAATCGCGCACGGCTTTTTCGCCATCGCCTTTTGATCGCAGATACATGCTCGGGCCGTTCGAATCCGCTCCGAGCGCGCTCATGTGCAGAAGGCGTCGCACGCCTTTCGCCTGACACGCGGCCACGATCTTGTTCGGCAATTCGACGTGCGCCTTCGCGAATTGCGGACCGTAGGGCGCGCCACGTTTGCCTTGCAGCACGCCGACGAGATTGATGACGGCGTCGGCTTGCGAAACGAAAGCGGCGAGTTGAGCGGGATCGTAGACGTTGGTTTCGATCACATCCACGGGCAAGAGCGTGAGATGCGCCGCGTTCTCACGCCGCCGGGTGGCAATGCGCACGTTCTTGCCGACTTCGACAAGCGCGTTCACCAGATGACTGCCGATAAATCCCGACCCGCCGATCAACGCAATGGTTTGATGTCGCATATTCGCCTCTGTGAGTGACGTCGGCGGCGCGAAGGAAGCTTGAACGGCCGAGGCCGGGCGTGGCTTCCGGCGCGCCGCGTTGCCGGATAAGCGAAACGCGCGGCGAGTCTGATGCGATACGCTTACGGCGCGATGTAGCCGAGCCGCGCCTTCAGCGATTGCGGACGACCCTCGAACAACGCCGCGTAGTACACGGTGTTCGACAGCACGTTCTTGACGTAATCGCGGGTTTCGGTGAACGGAATGGTTTCAGCAAAAATCGCGCCCTCTACCGGACCGGTCAGCGTGGAGCGCCATTGTTTCGGCCGGCCCGGGCCGGCGTTGTAACCGGCTGTTGCCAGCACAGCGGAGTCGTCGAACTGGTTATAGACCATGGCCAGGTAGTTCGTGCCGAGGAGAATGTTTGTATCGATGTCATTCATCTGCTCACGCGAAACCGGACCCATGCCGATCTTCTTCGCCACGAGCTGCGCGGTTCCGGGCATCAGTTGCATCAGGCCGCCCGCACCAACCTCGGACTTCGCGTTGATGATGAAACGCGATTCCTGGCGGATCAGGCCGTAGGCCCATTCGATATCCAGCCCGGTATTTTTCGATTCGCGGTCGACCACGTCCTTGTAGGGCGCCAGGTAACGCAGCGAGAAATCGTGCTCGGTCCTGGTTTTATCGGCGGTATTCACCGTGCGGTCGAACAATTCGATACGCCGAGCGTACTGCGCCGCCGCCAGCAACTGACGATCCGTCATGGTCCGTAGCGGCCAGTTCCATTCGCGGTTGCCTTCGAGGCGCAGGTTCATGTTGTAGAACTTCTGCGACAACGCGAAACCCGGAATGGTCTGGGCTTGTGCGATTTCGGCGTCGGTCACGGTCGTGCGCGGCGGCACGGTGATCTTCTGCCCCAGTTCTTCCGATGCCAATTGGCCGTAGAAATTGAACTGATCGGCGATGCTCGTGAATTCCTGCGCGGCAGTGGCGGTGTCGCCGGCCTGCTTCAAGGCGCGTCCGTGCCAGTAGATCCACGTTGCTTGATTACGCAGCGCGGGCGGCATCTGCTCGATCGACCAGCGCACCATGGTCCAGTCGCCGGCGAGCAACGCCATGCGTGTGCGCCATTCGTAGGCCGAATTCGACAATTGCGCATTCACCGACAACCGGTACCAGTCCACTGCGCTCGGCATGCGCTTCGACGCAGCCTGATACGCAATCGTGCCCCAGCCGGTAGCGCGTTCCAGCGGCGTCAGGGCCGGCGCAACAGAACTGAACGATGCCGCGGCCATGGCCGGATCGTTGCGCGCCATGCGCGTGATGGCCAGCAACGCGAGCTGGTGCGACGACGTGTCCCGGCCTACGCCACGCGCCAGATAGAGCGGCGGCGTGTTCGAGGCGCTGTCGAAGGAATTCTGACTCGGGCGCTGCTGACCGAGCGCGTCGGCAATCTTGCTGGCGGTGTTCGTGTAGTTTTGCTCGTTCGCGAGACGAATCTGTTGCCAGACGTCATCGGACGTAAATTGCTGCGATACCGCCAATGCGTTGATCAGGTCCACGCAACCGTCGCCATACCATTTAGGATCCACGAGCAATGCCCGCGCGGCGTCCGACACGTTTTCCCCCCGCGATGCCCGTGCTTCGAGCGCGTAGCATTTCACCTGCGTGTCGTCGTTCAGGACGAAACGCTGATACTGATCGAGGAAATTGCGCCAGTCGTGGCGGGCGCCCAGCACGACGAGATAATCATTTCGCATGCGATCCGCGATAGCCTGGCCGTCGTAGCGCTGCAGGAACGAAAGCACGGGTTCATCGGGTGCATCCACGCGCGCGTGCCCCTGCGAGTCGAAAAGCTGCGGCTTGAGCGTGAAATATTCGACGTAACCCGGCGCCGGATAATTCGGAATTTGCGCCGCGAGCTGCATGGCGCGGCCGGCGTCATTCGAGCGCGCGGCTTCGCGCAACTGAATGAAAGTGCGGTCATCTTGCGACAGCGAATAATCGACTGAAGGACGAACCGCCGATGCGGTGCTGCACCCGATCAGCGTGATCGCGGCGAGCGCCGTGGCGGCTGCGAGATATACTCGTTTGAGACGTTTTGACATCGTTTTTTGTGGAGCGCGAAGTGATCCAGAGCATAGCATGCAACCCTCTGATGGAAGCCAAAAGCACGCTGCGTGCGAGCTTGCTTGCGACCCGCGAAACACAAGGCGGCGAGGCTGATCACGAGGCGCGTGGCGAAGCGCTCGCGCGGCGCTTGATGGAGGGCGTGGGGCGGTATCCGGAGGCATCGTGTATTGGGTTTTACTGGCCTGTTGCCGGCGAGTTCGATGCACGCAATGTGCTGAGCGTCTGGCTCGCGCTGGCGGCGTCGCGGACGGCGGCGTTGCCGGTGGTTGTTGCTCCGAGGCAACCGCTCGTGTTTCATGCGTGGCGTTGCGACTCTGCCATGAAGAAGGGGCGTTATGGGATTGCAGTGCCGGAGGAGGAGCGGCTCGTAGTTCCGGATCTTCTGTTGATTCCCTGCGTGGGGTTCGATGCCGACCGGTATCGGTTGGGGTATGGCGGCGGGTATTACGACCGGACGCTGGCGTTTTGGCCCGCGGACAGGAAGCCCGCTACGATCGGGGTGGCTTTTGAATCTGCCAGGTGTGATGCGTTGCCGCGGGGGGAGTTTGATTTGCCGCTGGGGGCGATTGTTACTGAATCGGGGATTTATTGAGGCTAGCGCCTGGTGGGTTTTAGTAGTGGTCGGAGTTTATGCCGGGTTGTTGCTGGTTGGGCTACCGCGCGGTTTATTTTGGGTGATTTCTTTAGCACTATTAGCCACTGTCCGTGGCGGCACTCCATTTCACGGGTAATGCGCTGACGCTTGGT
>NZ_CAXTGZ010000209.1:0-9466 GCF_964243625.1 uncultured Caballeronia sp. | reverse complement strand
CTTTTCCTGCTCCGACCAGCGCTCGGACAGACGCTCCGCAATGCGCCGCCGATACTCGAGCGGCACCACCGCGCAGTTGCCGCGCAGCGATTCAAGGGCCATGTCGAGCGCGAGCATCTTGGCTTGCAGCTTGAGACGTGTCGCCGGATCTTCCGCAATGCCTGTTTCGTTTTGCAGATCCCGCAACGCGCGCAGATGCTCGACAGCAGGAGGCACGAAACCGGCGTTTTTCATAATGCGGTTGGCAACACGTACTTCTTCGGGAACCAGGGCGTCGTCGTCGAACTCGAGGGGCTCGCCCGCGCCAGGCAGATTATCGAACTCACCGCGCGCGGCTGCGGCCGAAATTCGCTGTTCGACCAGGGCATCTAGCAGTTTCATCGGCGTTTTGGGTGTCGGCGACCGGCTTGTCGAATGTCATTCTTAAACATGTTCGATAAAGCGGATCGAGCCAGACTGTCACGTTTTGAGGGTTACGCTTCGCGGTAGCGGGGAAAAGCCGGCCGCGTGCATAGCCGCGCAGGCGATCCCGGCGTCACACGCTTCGGGGATGCCACCAGCTAATCTCCCATTCTATCAGGCGCTCCGGGTAGGGCTGAATCCTCCGTTCTTCGCGTATAACCTTGCGTTGCGAGCAACAGGCTTCGTGTGTACTCATGCGCCACGGTTTGCTCGCGCACCGCTTCAACCGAAAGCTGCTCGACGATATCGCCATCGCGCATCACCGCCACCCGCTGGCATAAAAATCCAACCACCGCCATGTTGTGACTGACGAGGATCATCGTGAGATTGCGTTCGCGATGCAGCCGCCGCAGCAGATTCAGGATTTCCGCCTGCACCGATACATCGAGCGCGGACGTAGGTTCATCGAGGAGCAGCACGCGCGGCTCCACAATCAACGCGCGTGCGATTGCCACGCGCTGACGCTGCCCGCCCGACAATTGATGCGCGTACCGGAAGCGAAATGCCGGGCCGAGACCAACCTCGCGCAACGCATCCAGGATGCGTTCGTCCTGGCGATCCATGCCGTTGATCGACAGCGGTTCGCGCAATGTCTGGTCGACCGTGAAGCGCGGATAAAGCGAGCCGTACGGGTCTTGAAACACCATCTGCACTTCGCGCCTGAACGTGCGGTCGACGCGCTCACCGAGGACGTGCCGGCCGATCCGCATCGAACCGCCTGCAATGGGCACGAGTCCGGTCAGCGCGCGAAGCACTGTCGACTTGCCCGAGCCCGATTCACCCACAAGTCCGAAGACTTCGCCTTCGTTCACGTGAAAGGTTGCTGCGCGCACGGCATCGGCGAAACCGGTTTTGGTTTTGAAGCGTACCTGTACCGCGTTTGCATCGATCATCGCGCGGCCTCGGCGAACCATGCAGCGTCGCGTTGCAATACCGGCAACTGGTCCGGCGGGTTGCGCAGCGGTGGGCTCGCTGCAAGCAAAGCACGCGTGTACGGATGCTGCGCATTCGCGAGATCACGCGCCGCGCACGTCTCGACCACGCGGCCGCCGACCATCACCATCACGCGGTCGCAGAACGACATCACGAGCGGCAAGTCGTGGCTGATGAAGATCAGACCGGTGTCGTGCTTCGCGATCATTTCGTCGAGCACCGAAAGCACTTGCATGGAAACCAGGACGTCGAGCGCGCTGGTGGGTTCATCGGCGATAAGCAGTTTGGGCCCCGACGAGACCATCATCGCGATCATCACGCGCTGGCCCATGCCGCCTGAGAGCTCGTGCGGATAAGCGTCGGCAACCCGCTCCGGATCGCGGATATGCACGGCAGCAAGCGCTTCGACAATGCGCTTGCGCATTGCCTTCCCACTAAGCCTCGGCGATTGCCGCCCGAATGCCTCGCGCATTTGCTGCGCGACGGTCATCACGGGATTGAGCGAATACTTCGGATCCTGCAGGATCATGCTCATCTGCGTGCCGCACAGACGGCGCCGGTCTTTGGCGCTCAAGGCAAGCAGGTTGTGATTGTCGAGGCGCATTGCGTCGGCCGACCATCGTGCAGATGTTGGCAGAAGTCCGAGCAGCGCGCGTCCTGTCAGCGACTTTCCCGATCCCGATTCACCGACGATACCAAGGCGTTCGCCCTTTGCCAGCGTAAGTGAAATGCCTCGCACGGCTTCGGTCAGCGTGCCGTCGTGGGCTGCGAATGCAATGCGCAGGTTATCGATTTCGCAGAGGGTATCAGCGTGCATGTCAGCCTCCTTGACGGGGATCGAAGACGTCGCGCAGGCCATCGCCGAGCAGGTTGAAAGCAAGGCTCACCAACAAGATGGCGATGCCCGGGATGGTCGCGACCCACCAGGCGTCCAGCAGCACGCCGCGCCCAGACGCCACCATGAAGCCCCATTCCGGACTGGGCGGCTGCGCGCCGAGCCCGAGGAAACCAAGCCCCGCGACGGTCAGGATGATGCCCGCCATGTCGAGCGTCGCACGCACGATCACGGACGACGAGCACATCGGCACGATATAACGCAACAAGATCCGCATGGACGACGCCCCTTGCAGGCGCGCGACATGGATGAAGTCGGCCTGGACGAGCCGAAGCGTTTCGGCACGAGCAAGACGCGCATACGGCGGCCATGCAGTGATCGATATCGCGATGACCGCGTTGATCACGCCCGGTCCGAGCGCTGCGGCAAACGCGAGCGCCAGCACGATCTTCGGAAACGCGAGCGCGATGTCGGTGAGACGCATGAGAATGGTATCGACGAAACCGCCGCAAAAGCCTGCCGCCGTGCCGATCAGCAAACCGACGGGCACGACCAGCACGACCACCAAAATAGCGATGCTCAACGTCAGTCGCGATCCGATCACAAGGCGCGCGAGAATGTCGCGCCCAAGTTGATCGGTGCCGAACCAATGCGAAAGCGAACCCGGCGGCAGCAAGCGATCACCCAGTACCTGACGCAACGGATCGTGCAGCGGAAGCCACGGACCGATTGCAGCGAACAGGATCAGCAAGAGCAAAATTGCAAGGCCGAACACGCTCAGTGGGTTGCTCGCGAATCGTGTCCATCGCCTGTATGCCAATCCGAGCGCGGCTTGCCTGCGGGACGCGGGCGTGTCCGTCAAGAGCCACGCCTGCCATTCCTTGCGCGGTTTCGTCATTCGAGTGGAATCACTGGATGGAAGCACGTCATGAACCTTTGGCAGTCATCGGGCGCGTGGATCGAATACTTTGTACAGCGCGTCCGTCAGCAAGTTGAGCGTGATGAACGTTGCGCCAATCACAAGCGTGCTGCCGAGCACGGCGTTCATATCGGCGTTGAGGAGCGCGCCCGTGAGATACGAACCGATACCCGGCCATGCAAACACGATCTCGGTCAGCACCGAGCCTTCGAGCAGGTAGCTATAAGCGAGCGCGATCACCGTCAGGAGCGGCACCGCGATATTGCCAAATGCATGACGCCAGATCACGCGCCGTTCGCTCAGCCCCATTGCCCGCGCCGTGACAATGTATTCCTGGCTCAACTGTTCGAGCATGAACGAGCGCGTCATGCGGCTCAGGTAAGCGATGGAATAGAACGCAAGAATGCCGGCAGGCAGGACGATATGCGAGAGCGCATTCTTCAGCACGTCCCACTCGCCGGCAATGATGGAATCGATCAGCAAACTTCCGGTATGTGTATCGACCATGCCGTCGTAAAGCGGATCGATGCGACCCGGTCCCGAGACCCAATGCAGCTTGGCATAGAACAAAAGCAGGCCCATCAGCGCGAGCCAGAACACAGGCAGTGAACTCCCCGCCAACCCGATGAATCGCGCCACATGATCGATCCAGCGGTTATGCCGCACTGCCGCCACGACGCCGAGCGGCACACCGATCACGATGCCCATGAAGGTGGACAGGGTGGCGAGTTCAAGCGTGGCTGGAAAGACGCGTTTGATGTCGTCGACAACCGGATTCGACGTCAGCAGCGACATGCCGAGATTGCAATGCAGCACATCGCGAACGTAGATTGCGAACTGCACGATCAGGGGCTTGTCGAGCCCGAGCGAGAGCCGCGCCGCCGCGTAAGCCTGAGGCGATGCGCGCTCGCCAAGCATGGCGAGCAACGGATCGATCGGGATCTTCCGCCCGATGAAAAACGTCACCCCGAGCAAGCCGATGAACGTGACAACCAGCATCAGCAGCCAGCGTACGAACAGCCATCCCCGGCGCACGCCTGCATGATTTGCAAGCGCGCGGCGTGCACGTTGGGAGACTGTTAGTTGCAGATCCACGCTTACTGCTTCTTCAAGTCACGGTAGGAAACAAGATCGAAGATCGGCCCGACTTCCAGTCCCGTCACCCCAGGCCGCGCCGCGACCTGCGAGACCTTCTGGAACATGATCACGAATGGCGACCTGGCGAGCACTTCCTTTTGCATGACCTCATAACGTTGCGCGCGTTTTGCCGTCGATGATTCCCCGAGCGCCGCCTGCGTCTCTTTCGTCAATTGCGGAATGTCCCACGAATTGCGCCACGCGAGCATCTTGAAGCTGGAGTTGTCGGAGTTGTCCGGATTCCATGCGAAGCCTTGCGCGTTGCTGTGCGGATCGATGTAATCGGCCGACCATTCGCCAATGTAGATGTCATGCTGGCGCGCGCGATATTTGCCGAGCGTCTGTTTGTTATCGCTGGAAATGAGCTCTACCTTGATACCGGCCAGCGCCAGGTTGGCTTGCACCGCTTGCGCTATTTCGCCATAAGGCGAGTCGTTGCGCACATCCATCTTGACGGCAAAACCGTTCGGCAGACCGGCCTTTGCGAGCAGCGCTTTCGCCTTCGGGACATCCTGGTGGTACGGGTTCGTGTTAAGCGCGCCGAGAAAACCTTCGGGAAGAAACGTCTCGTGAACCTTGTACGTCGTGCGCACGATGTTCTGCTGGATGCCGTTGTAATCGATGAGCCATTTCATTGCTTCCTGCACCTCCGGCTTCGCAAGATTCGGGTTCTTGTTGTTCAGCCCGAGATACATCAGCGTAGCTTGCGGCACGGATGTCACGCGAATCGCGCCCTTCTTCGTAAGCGTGGCGAGGTCGTCTGAACTCAGGTCACGCGCTATGTCGATATCGCCATTTTCGATCATCAGACGCTGACTGGATGCCTCGGGCACATGCCGCATCACGATGCGCTTCATGGCAAGCGGCACGCGATAACCATCGAAACGCTGCAGCACGATGCTGTCGTTCGCGGTCCATTTCACGAGCTTGTAGGCACCCGACCCCGCTTCATTTGTCTTCAGCCATTCGTTGCCGAAATCGTTGCCCTTCGCGTGCGATTCGAGCAGCTTTCTGTCGAGCACCGATGCCGGCCACGATCCCAGCACGTTGAGCACGAAGGTCGGCGCGTACTTCTGGTCGGTCGTGACAGAGACGGTTGTATCGTCGATCTTTTTCACGTTCTGCAGCGCGTTCGCTTTCGTGAGTCCAATGCCCGCGAGCACCGCCGCGGCGCCCTTGTCGAGCAACGCGGTGCGCTGGATCGACCACGCGACGTCGTCGGCGGTGAGCGGGTTGCCCGAGTGGAACTTGAGGCCGGACCGGATCTTGAACGTGAACGTCAGGCCGTCGGGACTCACGGCCCATGATTGCGCAACATCGCCGTTGAAGCGCGCCGGGTCTTTCAGATCGACACGAATCAGACGGTCGTATGTGTTCGCCACGTATTCCTGCGGCACCAGTTCGTAGATCTCGCCCGGATCCAACGTGGTGAATTCGTCGAGCAAGGTCGCCATCACCAGCATGTCCTTGGGCGTGGCCGCATATGCCGAACTCAAGCCGCCCATGGTCACCGTCAAGGTCGATGCCACCGCGATGGCTGCCAGCGCGTTGCGCAAAACACGTTTCATACTCGCTCCGTGAAAGTTGATCGCTGTACTTGGCGCGCCCTTACATCAGACGCAAAGGGCCGCTGTCCGCATTGTCGATGACCGGAAGTTCACGCGAGCCGGGCAATTCGTAATGCCACCACTCGCTTGGAATATGCATGAAACCCGCGCCGTGCATGACGCCGAGCAAAAGCGTGCGGTTGCGCTGCACATGCTCGGGCAAGCCAGCGTGAAAGTGTTCGGATGCGACCGACATTTCGTCGAAACCCGTACCCATGTCGAGGTCGTGCCCGTCGGCGCCGACAAGCGTGAGGTCGACTGCCGTCCCGCGGCTGTGGTTCGAGCCGCGCTTCAGGTCAGCGACATAGGTGGGGTCGGGCAGGAAGTCCCAGAGCACTTGCTGCGCTTGCGGAGGCCGGTAGGCATCGAAGATCTTGAGCGTCATGCCAATGTTTCCGGCAAGCTCGACAGCCTTTCTCAACGCCGCTTCAGCGGGGCTCAGCAGCAGGCAGTGCGCCGCCTTGTAGATCGGCTTGCCGGTGAGATTGCGGTCTGTGGCGTAGACCAGGTCGATGGCGACGCCATGTGTGGCGGGAGTGATTATCAGCAAACGGTGATCGGGCATCGGCGGTATTGGTTCGAAGCTCACGAAGACGTGCGGTGCCGTTATTGTTTATCAAAATGAATGATTTGGGGGCGAATGTGCAGACACACCACACTCGGTGTCACAGCTTGCGCCCGTGGTTGACCGTATTGGTCAACACCAGGATAGATTAAACCTCGCCAAAAATCCGCTGTTGCGACTCTGCGGGGAGCCGGGATCTGGGCTTGCGGGAAGAGAACTTCTATCGAAAGCGATTTCACGCATGCGTTGAATCGCTTTCGAAACGCCGGGCAATTACTGAGCCATGGCCCCGGATGCCGGATGTGCCATGCCCATTGCATCGTGCTTTTTCATCTTGTCGCCCTTCTTCATGGAGTCTTTCGACATGGAATCCTTGGACATGGAATCCTTCGACATGGAATCCTTCGACATGGAATCATTGGACATCGAATCCTTCGCCATTGAATCGTGGGCCATTGCATCGCTTGCCTGGGCAAACGCCATGGAGCCGCTCAATGCGAGTGTTGCTGCGAGTGCTGCCGTGATAAACAGTTTCATATGGACCTCTTCTCAAGTAACAGTAGCCGGCCGAGCCGGGGTGAATCGAAGTACCTGACGCCGCAATGCAAGGTGCATGCGTGCAGTCAGGAACCTCCGAACCAGTTGTAGCCCTGATCAACCCAATAACCGCCAGGGAACGTGTTGGTGACGAAAATCTCCATGATGTGTTTGGGATTCTTATAGCCGAGTTTGGTAGGCATCCTGAGTTTCATCGGATAGCCATATTTGGGCGGCAGAAGCTTGCCGTCATACGTGAACGTAAGGAGCGTCTGCGAGTGCAATGCCGTCGGCATGTCGATGCTCTCGTAATAGTCATCCGCGCATTTGAAGCCCACGTATTTCGCAGATGTATCGGCGCCTACGCGCTTGAGGAACTCGGAGAACGGCGTTCCGCCCCAGCGCCCTATCGCGCTCCAGCCTTCCACGCAGATGTACCGTGTGATCTGCTCGGCCTTCGGCAACGCGTAAAGTTCAGGCAAGGTCCAGGTCTTCTTGTCCTGAACGAGACCGCTTACTTTCAAGCGAAAGTTGGCACCATCGACTTCGGGAACGTCGTCAACGCCGTAGAACGCATTGAACGGAAACGGCCGTGTGATTTGCGCTTCTGTATAGGTGGGCGCGAGGCGGTTAGGATCGAAGAGCCAGCCTTGCACGGTATCGTTCAGGCGCGAGACGCGGGACAGGAAGGTCTCGACGGACTTGTCGTCAGAGATGCTGCAACCAGTCAGCATCGCGAGGCCACCAAGCGTAACGATGCGCTTGCCAAAAAGACGCCGCGAAGGCATGTCGAGTTCACGCTTCACGTCGATGATCAGCGACTCACGGTCTACAGTCATGCGGTTTGGCTTGATGGGTTTCATGATCGATTTTCCAGAGGCTTCGCTTGGGATCGGTGGTTGGATCATCGGCCGCGAATCATGGTGAGGAGCGAGCGCGGCACGAGCGAGACCATCACCAGATGCACCACGATGAACGCCGCCAGCAGCGACATGGCGCAAAAGTGGACGACGCGCGCGAAGTCATATCCGCCCATCAGGTCGCGCAGCAGAGGAAGTTGCACCGACTTCCAGATGGCGAGACCCGACAGGACCAGCACTGCAATATCGATCATCACGAACAGGTAGGCGAACTTCTGTACCGCGTTGTACTTGCCCGGATCGGCATGCGAGAGGTGACCCTTGAGTGCTTCGATCAGGTCATGAAAGATCGTGCGCAGCGACAGCGGGAAAAACTTCGTTCTGATGCGCCCCGTGGCGAGGTTCATCGCGAGGTAGAACAAACCGTTGAACACCAGCAGCCACATTGCCGCGAAATGCCATTGCAGCGCGCCGCCGAGCCAGCCGCCCAACGTTATTCCCGGCGGGATCATGAAGCCCTTGAATACTGGTGATGCGTCGTAGATCCTCCATCCCGACAGCATCATCAGGATCACCGCAAGCGCGTTGAGCCAGTGCGTGGTGCGCACCCATGCGGGCTGGATGACTCTCGCAGGACCCTTGATACCGCGTGCTGCATGTGTCGTGTTCATAAGAGATCCTGTGCCGGTATCGGAATGCTGACCTTGCCGATCAGCCCAATGCTTACTAATTCGCCGGGGCTGCATAAGCGGTTACACCGCTCGAAAAATTGTTTCTGCGAAAGCTTTCATTCACAGACAAACGTGTGTCTGCAAGTTAGTTCGTCAGAAACCGATGGCGGGTTACAACGGAATATCTTTATTGCCGGCAGTGCGAATCAGGCGATGACGTAAGCAAACATGCAGGCGTAAATCGCTCTCGCGGGACACGATTGCCATCCCGGATTTCATCGGATACCCTGAATCGATCACGCTAAACACAGACGGCCGGCCATTGCGGCCCCGCTTATCGCTCTTCAATTCCAGGACGCCATGATCCGCTTCTACTTTCACCCCACGCCGAACCCCGCGAAAGTCGCGCTGTTTCTCGAAGAATCGGGACTGGCGTACGAGGTTATCCCCGTCGATACCAGCAAAGGCGAACAGCATCTGCCCGCGTTTCTGAGCGTCAACCCAAATGGCAAGGTCCCGGCGATCGTGGATACGGACGGCCCCGGCGGCCGCGAAGCGCGCGTATTCGATTCCAGCGCGATCCTGCTATACCTCGCCGAGAAGACCCAGCGCTTCGCCGGCACAGCGGCAGACCGGCCCGAACTCCTCTCATGGCTGTTCTTCATCAGTTCGGGCCTGGGGCCGTTTTCGGGTCAGGCCGTGCATTTCCAGCATGCCGCGCCGGAGAAACTGCCATATGCGATCAACCGCTACAGGCGGGAAATCGAACGTCATTACCGCGTGCTCGACGAACATCTGGCGCAGCGCGAATACATCGTCGGCCAGGATTATTCGATCGCCGACATGTCTGCCTGGGGTTGGCTCGAACGCGCGCCACGGGTTCTGCCGGGCGACGTGGAGCCGCTGGCGGCCTTCCCGAATCTGCGCCGTTTCTTCGATT
>NZ_CAXTGZ010000208.1:0-9513 GCF_964243625.1 uncultured Caballeronia sp. | reverse complement strand
CGCTTGAACCCGTCGAGATCAACTCGAAGAACCGGTCATAGAGGCTCGGATATTCCCGCTCCTTGCCGATATCCTTCACCTCTTCATCGATCTTCAAGAACTTCCCGCCCTGCGCGAGATGCAAGACGCCACTGCGGGTCGTCACCTCGATCTGCCACAACTCTTCCGGACCAAACCGCCAGTCGAATTCAGCGCGGATCGGCGTGCCGAGCGCATCGCTGAAATCGAGGTTTGCGGCGATCGGATTGTCCCTGTTGGCCGGAACGAACAACTCCGCCGACTTCAAGAAGAACGCATGCGGCAAGATTCGCGTGACGATGGACAACGCGTTGATGCCCGGATCGAACACGCCCAGTCCACCCGGCTGCCAGATCCAGTCCTGCCCCGGATGCCAGCGGCGCACATCCTCTTTCCACAAGACGTTGACCGATGTGATCGTCTTGTCCGCAAGCCATGCGCGCGCAGTTTCAACGCCCGGCGCATGACGGGAATGCCAGGTCGCGAACAGCGTGCATTGCTTTTCCCGCGCCAGGGCAGCCAGCACCTGAACTTCGGTCACGCTCGCACCCGGCGGTTTTTCGAGCATCACGTGCTTGCCCGCTTCGAGCGCCGCGCGTGCCTGCGCAAACCGCACTTGCGGCGGCGCGCACAGCGACACGGCCTGCAATTGCGGTTCGGCTTTCAGCATCTCCTCGACATTCTGATAGTTGTTGACCCCGTCGATCCGCGCATTCCTGCTCGCGCCGGCAATGAGCCTGTACCCCGGATTCCCGGCTATAGCAGGTAAATGCTGATCGCGAGCGATCTTGCCGACGCCGGCAATGCCTATTGCGACCTGTGCAACTTGCTCTGTCATGGATGGACCTTAAAGATATCGTCGTTGATCTGGTGCGTGCAACGCGCCGCCAATCCAGGCTTAATGCGAATGCCGCGGCACATCGGCACCCCGACATCCTACGAGAAAATCGAAATCGCAGCCCTGATCGGCTTGCAGAACATGATCGACGTAGAGCTTCCGATACCCGCTCGTATCCGCCGGCGTGACGGTCTGCGCTTCCGCCCAGTCGGCGAGACGCGCGATGAGTTCGGTCTCGCTGACGTCGAGGTGCAGGGTGCCGCCCATGCAGTCGAGTTCGATCCAGTCTCCGTCCCTCACCACCGCAAGCGGGCCACCCGCACGCGCTTCGGGCGCCACGTGCAGCACGACGGTGCCGTACGCCGTGCCGCTCATCCGTGCGTCCGAGATGCGCACCATATCGGTCACGCCTTGTGCCAGCAGCTTCGGCGGCAAACCCATGTTGCCGACTTCCGCCATGCCCGGATAACCTTTCGGGCCGCAGTTCTTCAGCACGAGAACAGAGTCCTTCGTGACATCGAGTTCGGGGTCGCCAATGCGCGCCTTGTAGTGATCGAAGTTCTCGAACACGACCGCGCGGCCGCGATGCTTGAGCAATTCGGGCGTCGCGGCCGACGGCTTCACCACGGCGCCATTCGGCGCAAGGTTGCCGCGCACGATGCACAAACCACCATCGGCGACGAGCGGGTTATCGAGCGGCCGGATGACCTCTTCGTTGTAAATGGGCGCCTCTCTCGTGTTCTCCCACAGCGACTGGCCGTTCGCGGTGAGCGCATCGGGATGCGGCAGCAAGCCCGCTTCGCCAAGCCGCCGGATCACGCCCGGCAAGCCGCCCGCGTAATAAAACTCTTCCATCAGGAAGCGGCCGGAAGGCTGCAGATCGACCAGCGTCGGCGTACCGCGGCCGATGCGCGTCCAGTCATCGAGTTCGAGATTCACACCAATGCGACCCGCGATCGCCTTCAAATGAATCGCCGCATTCGTCGATCCGCCGATCGCCGCATTCACGCGGATCGCGTTCTCGAACGCTTCTTTCGTCAGCAGCTTCGACAACCGCACGTCCTGCAACGCCATCTCCACAATGCGCATGCCCGACATGTGCGCGAGCACATAGCGCCTGGCATCGACGGCTGGAATTGCCGCGTTGTGGGGCAGCGTGACGCCAAGTGCCTCGGCCATGCAGGCCATGGTGGACGCCGTGCCCATGGTGTTGCAGGTGCCGGCCGAGCGCGACATGCCCGCTTCCGCCGACATGAATTCGTGCAGCGTGATCTTGCCCGCCTTGACCTGCTCGCTGAGCTGCCACACGACCGTGCCCGAACCGATGTCGCGGCCATGATGCTTGCCGTTGAGCATCGGTCCGCCGCTTACCGCGATGGCCGGCACGTCGCAACTCGCCGCGCCCATCAGCAACGCGGGCGTGGTTTTATCGCAGCCGACGAGCAGCACGACAGCATCCACCGGATTGCCGCGGATCGATTCCTCGACGTCCATGCTGGCGAGGTTGCGCGTGAACATCGCGGTCGGGCGCAGATTGGATTCGCCGTTCGAGAACACCGGGAACTCAACCGGGAAACCACCCGCTTCGAACACGCCGCGCTTTACATGCTCCGCGAGCTTCCTGAAATGCGCATTGCACGGCGTGAGTTCGGACCACGTGTTGCAAATGCCGATGATCGGCTTGCCCTGGAATTCATGATCGGGAATGCCCTGGTTTTTCATCCAGCTTCGGTACATGAAGCCATTCTTGTCGGCCGTGCCGAACCATTGGGCGGAGCGCAGCGGGCGTTTTGCGTCTGACATCGATTTTTCCTTGACCGTTTCTATTACTATTCAAAGCTTCATTCGCCCGAACGCACCGCGCGTCCGGAGCCGTTTTTCATGTCGATAGCTGCGTCAGCTCCGCGACCCGAGCGCAGCGGGATCGGCTTTGGTCGCGTCGTCGTGTTGCCGTGTTGCCCGCCACCTGAGCTTCAGCTTTGATCCCGCCCGTTCACCCGACGCCGTTCCATCCGACTTGCGCCGGGCCGCATGCCGTTCGATCAGGCGCTGCAACAGGCAGAACGCACACAAAAGCGCGCCAATCACAATGCGGGTCCACCACGAACTGAGCGTGCCATCGAACGTGATCAGCGTCTGGATGGTTCCGAGAATGCCGACGCCGAACACCGATCCAATCACATAGCCCACCCCGCCCGTGAGCAAGGTTCCGCCGATGACCGTGGCGGCAATCGCATCGAGCTCCATGCCCTGCCCTTGCAAGCCGTATCCCGAGAGCACGTACAGCGTGAACACCACGCCGCCGAGCGCCGAGCAAAATCCGCTCAGCGCATACACGCCGACCTTCGTGCGTGCCACGGGCAATCCCATCAGCAATGCCGAACGTTCGTTGCCGCCGACCGCATAGACGTTACGCCCGAAACGTGTGAAATGCGCGACGAAGATGGCAAGCACAAGCGTTGCAATGGCGATCAGGCCGCCGGCCGTGAGCGAAGCACCGTGTATATCGATGTGAAAACCCGACAGCGCGTGAAAGCTCGGGTCGTTGATGGTGATCGATTGCGTGGTGATCAGGAAACACGCGCCGCGCGCGAGGAACATGCCCGCCAGCGTGACGATGAACGGCTGCAGCCTGAAGAAGTGGATGAGCGCGCCCATGGCCGCTCCGTACAACGCGCCGAAGACAAGCACGAGCGGCACGATGACCCATATGGACCAATGCAGGCGTTCGGCGAAGACGGCGCAGAAAATCGTCGTCAACGCCACCACCGATCCCACCGACAAGTCGATGCCGCCCGACACGATCACAAAGGTCATGCCAATTGCGACGATCAGGAGAAAGGCGTTGTCAACGAGCAGGCCCAGGAGCACTTGCAGCGAGAAAAACCCGGTGTACATCACAGAGCCAAAACCGAACAGCGCAACGAACAGAACGATGGTGACGACGATTGGCAACGTGCGCGGATCGACCAGGCGATCAAGGAAATTCCTCATTTGGCGGCCTCTGCAAGGGGCTTCCTGGCAACGTGGGGAAAGGCGCGGCCGAGTTGCCGCATGATCACCGTACGAGCGCTGGCGGACTGGATCACGCTGACCACCAGCACCACCGCGGCCTTTACAACGAGCGTAGCTTCAGGCGGCACGCCTATCGAATACGTGGTGTACGTGAGCGTCTGGATGATCAGTGCGCCGAGCACAGTGCCGGCAAGGCTGAACTTGCCGCCGAGCAGCGACGTGCCGCCAAGCGTGACGGCGAGGATCGCATCGAGTTCGAGCAACAGGCCCGCATTGTTGCCGTCGGCGCTGCGCACGTTCGAGCTGATCAGGATTCCCGCAATAGCCGCCGTGAGACCGGAGAACGTATAGACCCCGAACACGATCGCGCTCGAACGCAAGCCAACGAGTTTCGTCGCTACCGGATTGATGCCGATCGCGCGGATGAACATGCCGAGCGCCGTGCGGTTCATGAGCAGCGCGGTCCCGGCAATCGCGGCCACCGCAACCCACACGGAGCACGGTATGCGCGCCAGATAACCGCCGCCGACCACCAGATACCCGGGCGCCCCGATGGGAATGATCTGGCCGCCCGTGAGCAGCTGCGCGACGCCCCGCCCGGCCACCATCAGGATCAGCGTCGCGATGATCGGCTGCATGCCGACAAACGCCACGAGCACGCCATTCCACATGCCGGCAAGCACGCCCACGACGAGGGCAGCGGCAAGTGCTTCAGCCACATTCGCGGGATTGTCGGCGAGGATGCTCGCGGCCGCCGCGCCCGCGATGGCGACGACAGCGCCTACGGAGATATCGATGCCGCGTGTCGCGATCACGAGCGTCATGCCGAGGGACACCAGCACGAGCGGCGCCGCACGATTGAGGATATCGATGGGCGCGCCGAACCAGTGGCCATCGAGTACGGAAATCGAGAGGAAATGCGCGTTCTGGCTCAGGTCGAGCAGAATCAGCAACACGAGCGTGAGAGCCGGCCATACGAGAGGATGTTGCAACGCTGCCTTGATCGGGTTCACTGGCTGCCTCCTGCTATCAACCGGTACACCTGGTCTTCCGACGTCGCGTGCCCCTCGACTTCCGCCACCTTGCGCCGGTCGCGCAGCACCGCGATCCGGTGGCTCACGCGCACCACTTCGTTCACCTCCGAGGAGATGAACACAATGCCAAGGCCTTTCGCGCACAGCGCCAGCACACGATCCATGATTTCGAATTTGGCTGCAACGTCGATACCGCGCGTGGGTTCATCGAGAATCAGCATCTTCGGCTCGGTCGCAAGCCAGCGCGCGAGCAGCACCTTCTGCTGGTTCCCGCCAGAGAGAAGTCCGATTGGCTGCTCTGCGTCGCGCGCCTTGATGCCAAGCCGCCCGATATAGTCATCGGCTATTTCGCGTTGTCTCGTCTTGCCTAAAACGCGCCACCAGCCGCGTTGCACCTGCAGCGCAAGCACGATGTTCTCCCGTATGGAAAGCTCCGCAACAATGCCTTCCTTTTTCCTGTCCTCGGGGCAATACCCCACGCCGCGGCGCACGGCATCGCGAGGCGAGCGAAGTTTCACTGCCTTCCCGCCGATGGACATGCTGCCCGCGTCCGAACGCTCAGCGCCAAAAAGCAGGCGCGCGGTCTCAGTGCGGCCGGACCCGAGCAGGCCCGCGAGGCCGAGGATCTGGCCGGGCTGCACATCTATATCGATGGGATTCATCACGCCACGCCGGCCGCTGCCGCGCATGGTGAAGAACGGCGGCACCAGACTCTTCTTTGCCGGCGGTTCGTCAGCCGCGCGTTTCAGGCGCTCGGTCATGCGTTCATGGCCCACCATCTTCGAAACCAGCAGTTCCACCGGCAGATCGCGGGCCAGATATTCGCCTTCACGCTCGCCATTGCGCATGACCGTGATGCGGTCCGAGACCGCGTAGGTCTGCTCGAGAAAATGCGTGACAAAGAGGATCGCGATGCCCGATTGCTTGAGCTTCTGCAGCACGCCGAAAAGCCGCGCGACTTCTCCTTCGTCGAGGCTCGACGTGGGTTCATCGAGAATCAGCACACGCGCATCCACCGATACCGCTCGCGCGATCGCAACCATCTGCTGCACCGCGATCGGGTAGGTATCGAGTGACTTGGTCACATCGAGATACACGTTCAGGTCGGCCAGCGCCGCCTCGGCACGCGCACGAATGGTCTTCCAGTCGATCGCGCCATGCCGTTTCGGCTGCCGTCCGGCAAACACGTTTTCGGCGACGGACAGATTCGGACACAGGTTCACTTCCTGATACAGCGTCCTGATTCCAGCCGCTTCCGCATGGAGCGGCGTTGCGAAACTGACCGCGTCGCCACCCAGCCGGATCTCGCCGGCGTCGTGCGCGTGGACGCCGGTGAGTACGTTGATGAGCGTCGACTTGCCGGCGCCGTTCTGACCCATCAGCGTATGGATCTCGCCGGGCAACAACCGGAAGTCCACGTTCTGCAGCGCCTTGACGCCCGGGAACGACTTCGAGATACCGATGGTTTCAAGGATGGGCGAAGCGATCATGGAGTCTCGCCGCTCAGTATTTACGCTGCGGCAGGATCTGCGCCGCGACGCTCATGGGGAACACGGTTTCGTCCGTGACGATGCGCTTGGGCAACTCCTTGCCCGCCACCACTTCTTTCACCGCGGTCATGAGTTGCGGGCCGAGCAGCGGACTGCATTCGACGTCCACATTGATCTTGCCGGCCACCATGGCTTCGAAGCCGCCCTTGGTGGCGTCGAACGAGACCACGCTCACGTCCTTGCCCGGCTTGACGCCGGCTTCTTCCATGGCCTGGATCGCACCGAGCGCCATGTCGTCGTTATGCGCGTAGACCACGTTGATCTGCTTGCCGTAAGTCTTGATGAAAGCTTCCATGACCTGCTTGCCGCCGGCCAGCGTGAAGTCGCCGCTTTGCGAAGCGATGACCTTGAACTTTGGATCGTTCTTGATGACTTCCAGCAGCCCGGCACGACGGTCATTTGCGGGCGCGG
Source organism: uncultured Caballeronia sp. (assembly GCF_964243625.1). Classification (NCBI taxonomy): domain Bacteria; kingdom Pseudomonadati; phylum Pseudomonadota; class Betaproteobacteria; order Burkholderiales; family Burkholderiaceae; genus Caballeronia; species uncultured Caballeronia sp. Next base: position 2,647 of record NZ_CAXTGZ010000208.1, on the reverse strand, counting down.
AGCCGACCGTGCCCTGCAACTCGGCAATGTTGATCGGACCGGCTTCGTTCTTGTAGCGCTCTTCGAGCCATTTGCCCGCGCGCCGGCCTTCTTCCAGGAAGTCCGAACCGATCATGGTGACGTACAGGGACTTATCCTTCACGTCGATATTACGGTCAGTGAGGATCACTGGAATCTTCGCGGTTTTCGCTTCGATAAGCACCGGTTCCCAGCCGGATTCGACCACCGGCGAAAACGCGATCACATCGACTTTCTGGGCGATATAAGAACGGATCGCCTTGATCTGGTTTTCCTGTTTCTGCTGGGCATCGGAGAATTTGAGATTGATGCCGGCATCCTTGGCCGCGCTTTTGACCGATACGGTATTGGCGGTGCGCCATGCGCTCTCGGCGCCCACTTGCGAAAAGCCCAGGGTGATTTTCTTGTCGTCGGCCTGGGCGTTCAGGCTTGCGCCCAGCAATAGCGCAGAACCAAGCAGCGCACCAATGGCTGCGCGTCGAGCATGTCTCATGGTTGTCTCCGATTTATTTGTGTTTGTAATCGGTACTGCCGCGCTTCTTTGCCGCTCATGCGGGATGGGCGGTCATTGGACTCAGGACGTACCGGAACGAAGCGTAGCGCCGGGGTGCATGGCGGTCCAATCAGTTATTTGGCATTTGCGATACCAGGAATGGTATGGCGGAGGGGTGGTGGCCGAGCGGCGGAACGATCCGTGTGCCCGCTTTATCCGATGTGCGAATGTTTCACGCGCGCAGGCGAGACTTCCATGGTCGTCAGTTCCTGGACGATGCCGCAATCACCCACGGCTTGTTCCACCGCGCAACGACTTCGCAGACTGGTCAGTTGCGCCTTCAACTGCTGCAATTCCTCGATCCGGTGATCGACGTGCGAGATGTGTTCATCGACCAGTGCGTTGATGGCTCCGCACTGCTCCGCCGGCTTGTCCGTCAGTCCCAGCAGGGCCCTGATCTCGTCATGCGCCATGTCGAGCGCCCGGCAATTCCTGATAAAACGCAGCCGCTCGACGTGGACAGCCGAGTAATCCCGATAATTCCCGCCCGTGCGCTCGGCATCGGGCATCAGGCCTTCTTTCTCATAAAAACGGATCGTTTCCGTCGTGCAACGTGCGCTTTTGGCGAGTTCTCCGATTTTCATGCGACCTCCGTGTTAGCGCTTGACCTTGAAGTAGCTTCAAGGTGTCTACTAGAACACAAATCCAGTCAGGAAGCCACGATGTCCGATACAACCAAAGACCCAGCACATGCGGAGCACGACCACCATGAGCACCACGGGCACGACCATGCAGAACACGACCACGCAAGCCATGCTCATGAAGGGCACGGTCACGCCCATACAGATTCCTGCTGCGCGTCCGCCTCTTCCGCGACCATGGCAAGTCTCTCCGGAGCGCAACGCGTCGGCAGCAACATCCGCACGCCGATCCGGATCATGCAGATGGATTGCCCGACCGAAGAGACGCTCATCCGCAAGAAGCTCGGTGGTATGCCATCCGTCAAAGGCATGGAATTCAATCTCATGCAGCGGGTCCTGACGATCGAGCACACCCCTGATTCCCTCGATACCGTCGCAGACGCAATCCGCTCGCTCGGCTTCACGCCGGAAATGCCGGACTCGGCCGGCAAGCTCGATGCATCGATTGCCGAAACTCCGAAACCATGGTGGCCGCTTGCGCTTGCCGGCGCTGCCGCCATCGGCTCGGAAGCGGCGAGCTGGCTTGGCGCCTCGACGTGGCTGTCGGCGGCGCTGGCGATCATCGCCGTGCTCGCCTGCGGTGTGACCACCTACAAGAAGGGCTGGGTTGCGCTTTCCAACGGCAACCTCAATATCAACGCGCTGATGAGCATTGCCGTGACCGGCGCGCTGGTTCTACGGCAATGGCCCGAAGCGGCCATGGTCATGGTCCTCTTCACGGTTGCCGAGCTCATCGAAGCGAAATCGCTCGATCGCGCGCGCAACGCCATTCAAGGACTCATGCAACTCACGCCTGAAACGGCGACCGTGCGTCAGGCGGACGGCACGTGGGCCGATGTCGATGCAAAGTCAGTATCTGTCGGATCGGTAATTCGCATCAAACCCGGCGAGCGTATCGGTCTGGATGGCACCGTGCTTGCCGGCCGTTCGACGGTCAATCAGGCGCCGATCACCGGCGAAAGCCTTCCCGTCGATAAAACCGAGGGCGACGCGGTCTTCGCCGGCACCATCAACGAAGCAGGATCGCTCGAGTTCGCGGTGACGGCCGTCGCTGGCAAGACGACGCTCGCGCGCATCATCCATGCGGTCGAAGAAGCGCAAGGCGCAAAGGCGCCGACGCAAAGGTTTGTCGACCAGTTCGCTCGGGTCTATACCCCGATCGTGTTCGCAATCGCACTCGCTGTGGCGATCCTCCCGCCGCTTCTCGCGGGCGGAAGCTGGCACGACTGGATCTATAAGGCACTCGTCCTGCTCGTGATCGCGTGCCCCTGCGCGCTCGTCATCTCGACTCCGGTGACGATCGTGAGCGGCCTTGCCGCGGCGGCGCGCAAAGGCATCCTGGTCAAGGGCGGCGTGTATCTTGAAGAAGGCCGAAAGCTCGCGTGGCTCGCACTCGACAAGACCGGCACCATCACGCACGGCAAGCCCGTACAAA
>NZ_CAXTGZ010000207.1:0-9535 GCF_964243625.1 uncultured Caballeronia sp. | reverse complement strand
TGCAGGACCAAGCCCAGACCGCAGCAGAAAACCTCATCTCCGCCAACCCGAATCTGCAGATCGTCTATGCAACCGGTGAACCCGCCTTGATCGGACTCGTCGCGGCAACTTCGGCGCAAGATGCAACGGGCCGCGTGAAGATCGTCGGATGGGATCTGAGCGCGCAGGCCATCAAGGGTATCGATGCAGGCTTCGTGACGGCGGTCGTGCAGCAGGACCCGGAAAGCGAAGGCCGCGTAGCCGTGAACTCTGCGCTCAAGCTCATCGCCAAGCAGCCGGTCGAGAAGAACATCTCGGTGCCGGTGACGATCGTGACGAAGGCAAACGTCGGCAAGTACCGGGCCGTTTTCAAGTAAGGGGAAGCCGATGCAAAACGATGCCGCCATTCCACGCGTACGCATGGAAAACATCATCAAGAGCTACGGCGCCGTGCAGTCGTTGCGCGGCGTGAACCTGCACGTCATGCCGGGCGAAGTGCTCGGCCTCGTGGGCGACAACGGCGCGGGCAAATCGACGGTGTCGAAGGTGTTGTCGGGCGCAGTGGTTCCGGACGGCGGCAGCATCGAGATCGACGGCAAGCCGGTTCATTTCACCGATCCCGGCGACGCCCGCGCGCATCACATCGAAATGGTTTACCAGGACCTGTCGCTGTGCAATACCGTCGATGTCGCCGGCAATCTCTTTCTCGGCCGCGAACCCATGCGACGCGTCTGCGGCGTCTCCGTGCTCGATCATCGCAAGATGCATCGCGAAGCGCGCGACATGCTGAACAACCTCGGCATCCGCATTCCCAGCACGAAGCTCGACGTCGAGAACCTGTCCGGCGGCCAGCGCCAGGCCATCGCGATTTCGCGGGCGGTATCGTTCGATCCGAAAGTGCTGATCATGGACGAACCCACCGCCGCGCTCGCGGTCGCCGAAGTGGAAGCGGTGCTCGACCTCGTGCGCACGATCAGCGAGCGCGGCGTGAGCGTGATCCTGATCAGCCATCGCTTGCAGGATCTATTTCTGGTGTGCGACCGCATCAGCGTGATGTACGAAGGGCAGAACGTGGCGGACCGGAAGATCGGCGAAACGAATCTGGAAGAGATCGTCGATCTGATCGTCGGCCACAAGTTCAGTGCGCGCTCGGCTCGTGCACTTGCGGAGAATTGACATGGAACTCGCCATGCACGACAAGTCCAAGGCGCCGCGCCTGCCGCTCAAACATATGCTCGGCCGCAACGCGGGCGTGGCGAGTATCGCCGCGTTTTTCATTGTCTGCGCCCTCGCCTTCACGTTCACCACGAGCACGTTTCTCACGACCGGCAACCTGCTCAACGTGCTCCGTCAAAGCGCACCGCTGCTGATCGTCGCCACGACAATGACGCTCGTCATCACGACGGGCGGCATCGATTTGTCGATAGGGTCCACGCTTGCGCTGGTCGGCGCAGTCTCGGCGATTGCGTTGCGCGCGGGCGTGCCGGGAATCGTCGTGCTGATCGGCGGTCTTTCGCTCGGCGCGATCATCGGCGCAATCAACGGTTATTTCATTGCGTTTGCGGGGATGCCCGCGTTTATCGTGACGCTGGGAACGTTGTCTGTAGTACGCGGCATTGCATTGCTCATCACCCAGGGCTTTTCCATACCGATCGAAAACGACGGCTGGTTCGTCGAACTCGGACGCGGCCGGATCCTCGGCATGCCAACACCGGCGGTGATCGCTATCGTGACCTTGCTTGCAGGCTTCGTCACGCTCCGGCATACGCGCTTCGGACGGTATGTGACGGGCATTGGCACGAATGCCGAAGGTGTGCGGCGCGCAGGCGTCAACGTGCGCAGCGTCACCATGAAGGTCTACGTGTTGAGCGGCGCGGCGGCGGGTCTTGCCGGCCTCATCACCACGGCGCGGCTGGGCAGCGGTTCATCGAACCAGGGCGTAGGGTTCGAGCTCGCGGTGATCGCCGCCGTCGTGCTTGGAAGCACCGATCTCTTCGGCGGACGAGGCACGATCCTCGGCACGGTGCTCGGTGCACTGACCATTGCGGTGCTCGGCAACGGACTGATCCTCATCAACGTGTCGCCGTTTTATACACAAATCATTCAAGGCGCGATCATGCTGCTCGCCATCTGGCTCAATACGCGGATTTTCTCGCCGCAGCGGCGCAAGAAGGCTTAAGCGATGAGTTCGATCTTTCGCCACGATGCATCGTTGAAGATAGGCACACGCAGCGCTCAGGTGATGACGGTGCTTGGCCCCATCCCCGTTTCGCAGATGGGCGTGACGCTCATGCATGAGCACATCTTGCTGGATGCATCGGGCAAATGGGTGCCGCCGGCTTGTTGCGGCGACAGGTTCATCGGTGAGCAGAAAGTGCACATCGGCATTCTGGGCGCGCTGCGCATGAACCCGCTGATGAACCGCGACAACTGCCAGCTCTTCGATGCCGATGTCGCCGTCGAAGAACTCATGCGCTTTCGCGAGCTGGGCGGCGAGACGGTGATCGATCCGACCAATCTCGGACTGGGGCGAGACCCCGCCGCGCTGCAACGGATCGCACGGCGCACGGGATTGAACATCGTGATGTCGACGGGGTTTTATCTCGAGCCATCGCATCCGGATTATGTGAAGCACAAGTCCATCGATGAACTCGCCGCACAACTGATCTTCGATGTCGGCGGCGCAGATGAAAAGCCCGATGTGCTCGCCGGCATGATCGGCGAGATTGGTGTGTCGGCGGCGTTTACCGCCAACGAGGAGAAGTCGCTACGCGCCGCCGCGCGTGCGAGCGCCGCGACGCACGTGCCCTTGTCCGTGCATCTTCCTGGATGGGTGCGGCACGGGCACCGCGTGCTGGACATCGTGGAGGAAGAAGGCGCGGACCTGAATCACACGGTCCTGTGTCACATGAACCCGAGTCACATGGACGTCGAATATCAGCACACGCTGGCCAGACGCGGCGCATGGCTCGAATACGACATGATCGGCATGGAGTATTTCTACGCCGATGAAAACGCGCAATCGCCATCCGACGAAGAGAACGCACGCGCAATCAAGGCGTTGATCGATGCAGGGTTTATCAACCGGATCCTGATGTCGCAGGACGTGTTCATGAAGATCATGCTCACGCGTTTTGGCGGCCATGGCTATGGCTACATCCTCAAGTATTTCGTGCCGCGCTTGCGGCGCCACGGCGTCTCGAACGAGCAAATCGAAACCATGATGATCACCAACCCGACGCGGGTTTTTTCAGGCAGTTGATCGATAACCTGTAACCATACGATGTGGACCGGTTCCACCTGCGCCGCAAGCCGCCGACACGGCAAGCCGCGCGTTCAAGGAGCACACGCATGACCAAGTCTGTTCTGCTTGCCGGCGAGAGCTGGGCGAGCATGTCGATGCACGTCAAGGGCTTTGACCAGTTCCCGACTGCGACCTATCACAACGGCGCGACGATCTTCCTCGATATCTTCAAGGACAGCGAATTCGAGATCACGCACATGCCGAGCCACGAAGCGCAGGAGATGTTCCCCTCCACGCTCGATGGCCTGCTTGCCTACGACGCGATCATTCTTTCGGACATCGGAGCAAATACATTGCTGCTGCATCCCGACACGTGGATCAAAAGCGAGCGCACGCCGAACCGCCTCAAGCTGTTGCGCGACTATGTTGCGGCGGGGCGCGGGCTCATGATGATCGGCGGGTATTTGAGCTTCCAGGGTATCAACGGCAGCGCGCGGTTTCGCAACACGCCGGTGGAAGAAGTGCTGCCGGTAACGTGCCTTCCCTACGATGACCGCGTCGAGGTTCCCGAAGGATTCAACGCGGACGTCGTCGCTTCGCATCCGATAGTCGAAGGCCTCGGAACGCAATGGCCGCACTTGCTCGGCTACAACGAAGTGCAGGTCAAGCCCGACGCAACGTTGATTGCATCGGTTCCCGAAACGGGCCATCCGTTGCTGGTCGCGGGAACATATGGACGAGGCCGTACCCTCGCGTGGACCAGCGACATGTCGAGTCACTGGTTGCCGCCTGCGTTCTCCGCGTGGGAGGGCAACGCGCGCTTGTGGACCAACTGCCTCGACTGGCTGACAGCGGGCGAACGATAACGGTTTAAGAGGCGCGCGCTCCGTGTAATCGGCAATACTGCTGTCGATCCGGCGCTCCCCGCTTCACACTGCTGCAGCCACAGCCGTGCTATGTTCTTTGCCGTCTGCCCATACCGCGCGCAATGAACCGTCCGAGCCCACTGACAAAGAGGCGCTGTTTCGTCTCGCTGGTCGCAATCCTGTGCCTCCTGATGCTGGTGATCGTGGTGGCGGGAATCGCGGGCTGGATCACCTTGCGCGGCAGCCTTGCGCAACTCGACGGCACGCATGCATCGGCGGCGACTTCGGCGTTGCATGCGCCGGTCAGCATAGAACGCGATAACCTCGGCGTGCCGACCATCAAGGGCAGCACGCGCGATGACGTCGCGTTCGGCACCGGCTTCGCGCAAGCGCAAGATCGCTACTTCCAGATGGATCTGCTGCGCCGCGTCGCCGCCGGCGAGATGTCCGAGCTGATCGGCCCCGCAGCGCTCGAACTGGATCGACGCAACCGGCCGCATCGATTTCGCGAACGGGCGCGCAAAGCATTCGACGCGCTGCCGGCAACCCAGCAGAGGTTGATTGAACGCTACACGGCCGGCGTCAATGACGGGCTCGCGGCGCTGGCTTCGCGTCCGTTCGAATACTGGGTGCTGCGCACGCCGCCGGCGCCCTGGCGTCCGGAAGACACGCTGCTGGCCGTCTACGCAATGTACTTCGACCTGCAGTCCGATGAAGTCCGCCACATTCTGTCGCGCGCTGCGTTGCGCGAACGGGTGCCAGCGGACTTGTATGAATTCCTGCTGCCCGCAACGAGCCATTGGGACGCACCCTTCGATACTGCAACGCCTTCCACCGAACAACAGCCTTCGCCGCCCGCAACCCGCCCGGACTGGCTGCGGGCATCGAAAGACATGCAGCACAGCAGCACTGCCATCACGGATTCGATGATCGGCAGCAACGGCTGGGCAGTCGATGCCGCCCACAGCGCGCATGGCGGCGCGATCCTCGCGAGCGACATGCACCTGGGTCTTTCGCTGCCGAACATCTGGTACAGGATGTCGCTGACGTGGCCCGCAGCCGATGGCCAGCCGCGCCGCATCACAGGCGTCACCCTGCCCGGCGCACCCCTCGTGATCGCGGGCAGCAACGAACGGATCGCGTGGGGCTTTACGAACAGCTATGGCCGTTTCATCGATCTGATTGTGTTGCAGCGCAATCCCGCCGATCCGCTGGAATATCGCGTTGCAGGCGGCAAGTGGGCGCGTGCGACCGTCGTTCATGAGCGCATCCTGGTGAAGGGCGGCGCGCCCGTGGACTTGGCGGTCATCGATACACAATGGGGTCCGCAAATCATCGCCGGTCCAGACAAGACCGCCTATGCCTTGCGCTGGACCGCGCACGATCCCGAGGCCGTCAACCTGAACCTACAGCAACTGGAAGACGCCACGAACGTCGCGGACGCGATCCACGCCGCGCAAATCAGCGGCATTCCCACGCAGAATTTCATGGTCGCGGATTCGCGTGGCGAAATCGGCTGGACGCTTGCCGGGCCGCTGCCCAAACGCAACGCCGCCACTGACCCGTCCACGGAACCACTCAGCGAGGTGCCGTTCGATTCGACGACGTATCGCGGATGGCAAGCTTATCTCGCACCCGCTGCCTACCCGTCGCGCATCAGCCCGCCGCTCGGGCGGCTCTGGAGCGCGAACAATCGCACCTTGCCGCTCGATCAGGCCGCAATCGCAGGCGATGCCGGCACCGACCTCGGCGCGCGTGCATCGCAGATTCGCGACGACCTGTTCGCGCTGCCGCACGCCACGGAGCGCGACATGCTCGCGATCCAGACCGACGACCGCGCGCGCTGGATCGAGAACTGGCGCGGCATCGCCCTCTCGGCGCTAGACGCCAGCGCGCTTAAAGATCACCCGCAACGCGCGGAATTCCGACGGCTGATCGAAACATGGAACGGCCGCGCGGATGCCGATGCCACCGGTTACCGCCTTGTGCGCGCGTTCTATTCCTCTCTCTACGACGCCTGGTTCGGACGGCTCGATGCAGAACTCGCCGCAGCCGGGCCGCAACTCAGCTTTCGCGCCGCAAATTCGCGCCATGAAGCGGTGATGGAAACGCTCGCCGCGCATCGTGCGTGGGTTCCGGATGGCGTTGCCGACTGGCGCGCCTTCATGCTCGACCGAATCGATCATGCGATCGCTCAGTTGCCGCCAGACACACCACTCGCCGATGCAAGCTGGGGCGCACGCAATCGTGCAGTTATAGAACATCCGTTTGCGCGGCTCGTGCCAACTTGGGTGCCATGGGTGCGCGGCTGGCTTGGCGCACCGCACGATGCGCTTCCGGGCGACTTCAACATGCCGCGCGTGCAAACGCCTTCATTCGGCGCATCGGAGCGCATGATCGTGTCCCCTGGACGCGAGCAGGACGGCATCTTCGAAATGCCAGGCGGCCAGTCGGGAAATCCGCTGTCACCGTATTTTATGGCGGGACATGAGGCCTGGGTTCGCGGCGATGCAACATCGTTCATGCCCGGTGAAACCGTGCACCGGCTGGAACTGATTCGGCGTTAGCAACGGCGCGCGCCGTTACTTCGGACTCTGTAACTTTTGTATGTCCCAACGCGTTACGCGGAACCAATTCGTCGATTACGTCCTCTGAACCCTGCATGGCCGCAAACAAGCCGCGTTCTGATCCGGCTTCGCGCGAAAGGCACTATATTAGAAGCTTGATTTTGTTATCTGAAGGAGTACCGCATGAAAGTCCGCAACACGCAAAACTCAGTTCGAACCGCCATTGCAGGCGTCGCCATTGCGCTGTCATTGCCGTTTTTGTCCATGTCCGCCGCACACGCGCAGCTTGGCAACCTGCTGAAGGGAGGTGGAAGTTCCGACGGGTCATCGAGCGGACTCAGCAGCCTTGGCAGCATGGGCAGCGCGCTGACCGGGCAATCGGTGTCATCGGGCAGCACCAGCAACGTCGCGGGCGTGCTGCAGTTCTGTATCAAGAACAACTATGTGAATGCCAGCAGCGCGTCGACGGTGAAAGATTCGTTGATGAGCAAGCTGGGCGGCACGTCGGCGGCATCGCAGGACAGCGGTTATACCGACGGCGCAAACGGTCTGCTGAAAAGCAGCAACGGCAAGCAGGTCGACCTGAGCGGCGGCGGCCTGAAAGAACAGGTCACCAAGCAGGTTTGCGACAAGATTCTTTCGCAAGGCAAGTCGTTGATCGGCATGGGCCAGTAAGCAATGTAAGGCTGGTTTGGTGAAACAATAAAAAAACGGTCCTGGTTTTTCCAGGACCGTTTTCTTTTGCTTCACGCTTTTTATGGCTTCACATCACGTGCCCGACGCCAAGGTCGGATCGCCGATGCCGATGTAACCAGTTGCCTTTTGCTTCGACAGCACGGGCTGATCGAATTCCTTCATCAAGCCGAGCGCCTGCCGCTCATACAACCGGCGATACAAGCCGTTATCGAGTTCGATCAATTTGTCGTGGCTGCCCTCTTCGGCAATCCGCCCTTTGTCGAGCACGAGCAGCCGGTCAAGCGCGCGCACCGTCGATAACCGATGCGCCACCACCAGCGTGGTCCGGCCGACCATCAGCCGTTCCATTGCCTGCTGGATCAGCACCTCGCTTTCGCTGTCGAGGCTCGACGTCGCTTCGTCGAGTATCAGCACCGGCGCATCCGCAAGGAACGCACGCGCAATCGCCACGCGTTGACGCTCGCCGCCCGACAACTTGATGCCGCGCTCGCCCACCAGCGTGTCATAACCCTGCGGCAACCTGTCGATGAAATCATGCGCGCTCGCAAGCCTGGCCGCACGCTCGATTTCCGCCCGCGTCGCGCCCGGCTTCGCATACGCGATGTTCTCCGCAAGCGACCGGTGAAACAACACCGGCTCCTGCTGGACGATCGCAATCTGGCCTCGCAGCGATGCCTGTTTCACATTGGCGATGTTCTGCCCGTCGATGGTGATCTTCCCGCCCGAGACATCGTAAAGACGCTGGATAAGCTTGATCAGCGTGGTCTTGCCCGATCCCGAATGCCCAACCAGGCCAACGCGTTCTCCCGACTTGATGTGGACCGAGAAATCGTCGTAAAGCGGCGTGGTATGGCCTTCGTAGCAAAACGTCACGTGGTCGAAACGAATCTCGCCCTTGCTGATCGCAATGTGTCCGGCACCCGGCTTGTCTTCGATACCCAGCGGCTGCGCCTCGAGCGACACGAGTTCTTCCATGTCGTTGACCGAACGCTGCAGATTGCGCACATGCATGCCGATTTCGCGCAAATAACCCTGCAGCATGAAAAACATGGTGAGCGTGAACGTGATGTCGCCGACGCTGGCTTTATCGGCGTTCCAGAGCAGCAGCGCCGCGCCCAGGATTGCCACCTGCATGAGCACGAGCATGCCGCCCTGCACGCCGCCGTTGATCGTGCCGCGCGCCCATGTGCGTTTCGTGCGATGCCGCCACTTGCCGATCACCAGCGCAAGCCGCGCTTCTTCACGCGTTTCCGCGCCGAACGCCTTCACCACGGTATTGCAGCTCACCGCGTCAGCCAGAGCGCCGCCCATGCGCGTATCCCACGCGTTGCCGAGCCGCGCGGCAGGCGCGACAAATCCCAGCGACAACGCCACGGTCACGCCGATATACACCAGCGATCCGATACCCACCACCACGCCCATCACGGTCCAGTGGGCGCCGAGCAGCGCGGTTGCGCCAACCAGCATGACCACCGACGGCAACAGCGCGATCAGCAACGTGTCATTGAGCAGGTCGAGCGCCCACATGCCGCGCGTGATCTTGCGCACGGTCGATCCAGCAAAGCTGTTGCCGTGCCAGTCGGTGGAAAACCGCTGCACACGATGAAACGCGTCGGCGGCGATTTCACTCATCATCCGCAACGTCAACGCGATGATGTTCATGAACACGAGCTGGCGCAGGAGCGTGGCGCTCAAGCCCAGCGCGGCCAGCGCGCAGAACGCGGTCACGGCTGCCTCCCACGCGAGCGCCTTGCCGCTCGCACCCGCGGCGAGTGCATCGACAAGACGTCCCGCGAAAAGCGGCGTCAGCACGTCGGCCAGCGCGGCGAGCAATGCCAGCGCGACGATTGCAACGATCCGCCAGGGCTGTTTGCCCCAGTGAACCACCGTGAAACCGAGAACATCCTTGAACGCCCGGCCGCCGAAATCGAGTTTTTTTGTATTGGCCATTTGCCAAAGCTCGTGGCGCGAAACGCCGCGAAGCTATCCAGTCAAAAAGAAAATAGAGCGACAGCCGGAGCGCGCCTTATGGAAAAGGCGAACTGATCAGGGACTGTCTGGAATTGGCGCGGGCTTTAGTGCCTGCGCGGACGGCGGCTCAAATGCGTCGCGACGTCGGGGAAAAGACAGCACAAGGGAGAGCGATAGCCATTGCGTACATATGGTGCCTCCCTTTGAGAGAT
>NZ_CAXTGZ010000206.1:3042-9546 GCF_964243625.1 uncultured Caballeronia sp. | reverse complement strand
GCGAGTTGCGGCGCGATACCGAAAACCTCGCACGCCTTGAATCGATGGGCTCTGGCAAGCCCATTCGCGATTGCCGTGGCGAAGTCGCCAAGGTCGCGGAAATGTTCGAGTACTACGGCGGCTGGGCCGACAAGTTCTACGGCGACGTGATCCCCGTTCCGACATCGCATCTGAACTACACGCGGCGCGAACCGGCGGGCACCGTCTTGCAGATCACGCCCTGGAACGCACCGGTCTTCACATGCGGATGGCAACTTGCACCGGCTATCTGCATGGGTAATGCGGTGTTGCTGAAGCCGTCGGAGATGACGCCTTTTACGTCGCTCGTCGTTGCCATGCTCGCGGAAAAGGCGGGTGCGCCCAAGGGCTTGATCAACGTTCTCGCAGGTCTTGGACACACCGTTGCGCAAGCTGCAATTGCGCACAAGGCAGTGAAGAAAGTCGTGTTCGTCGGTTCGCCCGCGACCGGCGTGCGCATTGCAGAAGCGGCGGCCAAACGGGTGCTGCCCTGCGTGCTGGAACTCGGCGGCAAGTCGGCCAACATCATCTTCGCCGATGCCAACCTGAAGCACGCCGCGCTGACCGCGCAAGCCGCGATCTTCGCCGGAGCTGGCCAGAGTTGCGTGGCGGGATCGCGTCTGCTGGTCCAGCGTTCGGTCTATGACGAGTTCGTCGGCATGGTGGCAGCGGGCGCGCGCAAGATCAAGGTAGGTCTTCCGCTCGATGACGCCACCGAAGTCGGCCCGATCAATAACATCACGCAGTACAACCATGTGATGAAGATGATCGCAAGCGGCGTCGAGGCAGGCGCAACGCTCGCAGCGGGATCGGCTGAGCGATCCGATGGCGGCTACTTCGTCTCGCCGACGGTGCTGTCGAACGTAACGAACGAAATGGATGTGGCGCGCACGGAGATTTTCGGACCGGTGGTGGCCGCCATTCCATTCGATACCGAAGAAGAGGCGCTTGCCATTGCGAACGATACCGAGTTTGGCCTTGCCGGTGCGGTGTGGACCAACGACGTGGGCCGTGCTCATCGCGTGGCGGGTCAGGTCAATGCCGGAACCTTCTGGATCAATGGCTATAAAACCATTAATGTCGCGTCTCCGTTCGGTGGCTATGGTATGAGTGGATACGGACGTTCGAGCGGGGTGGAAGCGTTGTACGAGTACACGCAGACCAAGAGCGTGTGGGTTGAAACGGCTAAAGAACCGGCAACTGCATTCGGCTATCTTTGAAGTTTTTTATAAGGCAACATGCCTTCCCGCGTTGGACCGAAGCGGGAAGACAAGAGGACATAAAGGAGAAAAACAATGGCAAGCACGGTGGCTGCGCAACAACGGGGCAGTGATGGCTTGAGGAGCGCGAAGCTCTTCTTTTATGCAGCAGTCATCCTGCTCATTGCCGAATTCATCGGCTCGTTCACGTTCAAGGTCGGGCCGGGAAAAGTCGTTCTGCTCCCTATGATCTGGGCGCTTCTTCTCGGCGCCGCTCTAGGTCTGGCAAGTGGCCGATGGAGCGGCGCCGCGCGGCTCGACGTCAAGACGCAGTTCCTCGCTGCGGCCGTATTGCAGCCTGCGCTTCTCTTGTTTGTAGCCAAGCTGGGATTGCTGGTGGGCGGTGCGTTGCCCAAGCTCGCCGCGTCGGGGTGGGCACTGGCGTTCCAGGAGCTCGGGCATTTTGTCGGGACCATCCTGCTCGGTTTGCCGCTTGCGTTGCTGCTCGGTATCAAGCGCGAGGCGATCGGCGCGACCTTTTCCGTGGGGCGCGAACCGAGTCTTGCGATCATCGGCGAGAAGTACGGCATGGACTCGCCGGAAGGACGCGGCGTGCTTGCCGAGTATCTGACGGGGACGGTCTTCGGCGCGGTGTTCATCGCGATCTTTGCGGGCTTTGTCGCAAGCCTGAACATCTTCCATCCGCTTGCGCTTGCAATGGGTTCGGGTGTTGGGTCGGGCAGCATGATGGCCGCCGCATCAGGTGCAATCGCCGCACAGCAGACGCCCGAAATGGCGAAGGCCGTGCTGACGTTTGCCGCCGCGAGCAACCTGATCACGACGACTGTCGGCACCTACTTCACGCTCTTCATTTCGCTGCCGATGGCCGTATGGGGATACCGCATTCTCGAGCCGCTGATCGGGCGTACGAGCAAGGCGTCGGATGCATCGAAGGTCATCGAAGACGAGCGTCCGAAGCTCGGCGATGTCGAAACCGCCGCGCCCGAACTGGGTTATCGCGGGAAGCTGGTTGCGTGGGGCGTGACCGCTGTGTTCGCACTTGGTTGCGACTGGATCACGCACGGCACCACGCCGTTTTCCGGTTTCCCCGGCATGTTGATCATGGTGCTTGCGACCATTGTTGGCGATGCAATCTACACGGTGAGCGGACGCAAGATCCCGGCGGTTTGCTGGGTCTCGATTGTCGCGATGTTCCTGACGTCACCGTGGTGCCCGTGGGCGTCACAGATATCGGCGTACAGCGCACAGAACGATTTTCTCAGCATCACCACGCCCATGTTGACCTTTGCAGGCCTCTCGATCGCGAAGGACATCCCCGCGTTTCGCCGGCTGGGATGGCGCATCGTGCTGGTTTCGTTCGTGGCGAATGCGGGAACGTTCCTGGGCGCGACGCTGGTGGCGCAGTTCTTCCACGTCTGAGCGTTCGAACACCCTTACTTCGACGCCAGATACCGCTGCGGCGAATCCCCGCCGCCTCACGCCCGGATCTGAAACTCAGGCAGTACCTCCGCCGCGAGTTCTTCAAGAATCTCGCGCGTTGGGCGCTTCGATGCCTGCAGGTTCAGCGTGACGTGATGCGTGCCGTTCTCGCGCATCTCTCGCAGAATCCTGATGAGATCGTTGCTCCCCGTCCGGTATCCCAGCGAGCGAGGCTCGGCGGCTTCGTTTTGATCGGCGGCGAGATCGAGCCCCATCGCCGCGCCGAACGCCCGAAACTCGCCCGGCGCGACGCGATCGACCGCCGCCCTCCACATGCTGTACCTCGCGCGCTGCTTTTCCGGCTCTCGGTGATACGTCATCCAGCCGATCGCATTGCGTGCAATCCAGTCGACGCTCTGGCCGCCTGAACCGACGGCGATCATCGGAACGGGTGTCGGCGATGTTGGTAACAGGAAGAATTCGGGCGCGTCCGGCGGCGACTGGTCCGGAACGACCCTTGGTTCGCGGCCAATCGCGGCCGCGACCGTATCCCAGTGCCGCCGATACACCTCCCGCCGCTCGTTCGCATCGATGCCAAACGCCGCGTATTCATGCGGACGATCGCCGGAGCCAAGGCCCAGGATGAATCGCCCTTTACTCAGTGTGTTCACCGATACCGCACCCTTCGCGATATGAAGCGGATGCCGCAGCGTCAGCACGATTGCGCCGCTGGCGAGCGCGATGTTCTTGGTGTGCGACGCCACCGCGCCGAGCAATACCCAGGGATCGAGATGCCCGACCGGGTCCGGGTAGTCGCTGCTGTTCAACGGCACGTCGCGCACCCACAGCGCGGCGAAGCCAAGCTCGTCTGCGAGGCGGCCCAACGCGATCTGTTCATCGAAGTCGGCTACGGCATTGCCCGATGACAGCATCGGCAGGGTCAAGCCGATTGAAAGCCGCCCCTCGGCAAACACCGTGTGTTCGATGACTTCCGGCATGTCCACTCCGCATGTTGTTACCCTGACTTCCGAGTAGTGACAGGAATGCTATCACCGCGCTGCGATCCGCTTTCGCTATCGCATCATCGAATACTCGGATTGTTCGGCTATGACTTGGCCCCTATAGTGCTTGCAACAGCAGAAGACATCCAACACAAGGAGACACGATGAACCAGATCGATCTGGCCGGACGGACCGTTGTGATTACCGGCGGCGCACGCGGTATCGGTTATGCGGTGGCGCAGCGCGCGCTGGCTTCGGGCGCGGAAGTCGCGCTGTGGGATATCGATTCCGAGCGGCTCGAACGCGCCCGTGGCGAACTGTCGAATGGCGGCAAGGTGAGCGTCGCCGTGGTCGAACTGACCGAGGAAACATCGGTTGAACAGGCGGTTCAGCAGACGCTGGAAGCGCATCGCAAGATCGACGTGCTGATCAACTGCGCCGGCATCACGGGCGGCAACGGCACGACATGGGAACTCGCGCCCGATGTCTGGCGCCGCGTGATCGACGTGAACCTGATCGGCCCGTATCTAACCTGCCGCGCAATCGTGCCGCATATGCTGAAGGAAGGGTATGGGCGTATCGTGAACATTGCATCAGTGGCCGGCAAGGAAGGCAACCCGAACGCATCGCACTACAGCGCTTCGAAGGCGGGTCTTATCGGACTGACGAAGTCGCTCGGCAAGGAACTCGCCACGCGCGGCATTCTCGTGAATGCCGTGACGCCGGCCGCTGCCAAGACCGAGATCTTCGATTCGATGTCGCAGCAGCACATCGACTACATGCTCTCCAAGATCCCGATGAACCGCTTCCTTCTGCCGGAAGAAGCGGCGTCGCTGATCCTGTGGCTCAGTTCCGAGGATTGCGCATTCAGCACGGCGTCGGTGTTCGATCTGTCGGGCGGACGCGCGACTTACTAAAGCGTTCTGCTTCACGCGGGCGTTGCCCGCGACATAACAATATCCGGAGACACGCATGAGCGATCCCGCAAATGCGGAGGACGCCGTCACCGCTCGCGTGATGCGTCGCCTGCTGCCGTTCCTGTTGCTGATGTACATGCTCGCGTTCCTCGACCGGGCGAACATCGGCTTCGCACAGAAAGCGCTTCAGCACGATACGGGTTTGTCGAACGCCGCGTTCGCATTCGGCGCGGGTGTGTTCTTCGTGGGTTATGCACTCTTCGAAGTGCCGAGCAACCTGCTGCTGCATCGCGTGGGCGCGAAGCTCTGGATGTGCCGGATCATGGTGACATGGGGGCTTGTGTCGGCGGCAATGGCGTTCGCGCATACGGCCACGGCGTTCTACGTCTTGCGCTTCATGCTCGGCGTGGCGGAAGCAGGATTTTTCCCCGGCATCGTCTATTACCTCACGCGATGGTTTCCGCAATCCGCGCGTGCAAGGGCGTTGGGCGTGTTTTATTTCGGCGCGCCGCTCGCGTTCATCTTCGGCAGTCCGCTGTCGGGCGCATTGCTCGACCTTCACGGCGCGCTCGGATTTGCCGGTTGGCAATGGCTCTTTCTGGTCGAAGGCGTGCTGGCATCGCTCGTGGGAATCTGGGCGTTCTGGTATCTCGACAACGATCCGTCCAAGGCGCGCTGGCTCGATGCAAACCAACGCAGCCTGCTGATCGCGCGACTCGACCAGGACGCGGCGACCGCATCCGCGCATGGTCCGCGTTCCGTGTTTGCCGCGCTGGTCGATCCGCGCGTGCTGATTTTGTCGGCGGTGTATTTCCTGATCCAGATGTCCGTGTATGGCGTGATCTTTTATCTGCCGCAACAGGTGGCCGCGCTGATGGGCGCGCATGTCGGCGCCAAGGTCGGCTTCGTGACGGCGATTCCGTGGCTGTGCGCGGTGCTCGTCACGTGGATCGTGCCGCGTTACGCGGATCGTCACGCGCAGCACAGGCGTCTCGCTGTCGTCATGCTGGTCGTGGCGGGATTGGGTATCGCGATATCGGGGCTCGCGGGCCAGCCGCTGATTTCGCTGATCGCCCTGTGTTTTGCCGCAAGCGGACTGATTGCCGCGCAACCGCTCTTCTGGACCTTTCCGACGCATTATCTGACGGGCGCTGCGGCGGCGGGCGCGATTGCGCTGATCAACTCGCTCGGCGGCCTCGGCGGTTTCGTCGCGCCCATGATCCGTACGAGCGCCGAGCGTTTCTACGATTCAACGAGCGCCGGCCTCGTGCTTCTCGGCGTCGTCGCCGTGCTCGCCGCGATAGCCATCATAGTGTTCGTGCGACCCGCGCGGACATCTGCTTACACACCTGGCGAACGCGCCAAAGCATCCTGAACACCAGAACTTAAACGGAGTCCGATCATGTCCATGCCTACCATTCGCCACGTCCGCGCGTTCACCGTTCGCGGCGGCGGCGCCGACTACCACGACCAGGGCGCCGATCACTGGATCGATGACCACGTCTCCACGCCAATGGCGCGTTATCCCGAGTACAGGCAAAGCCGGCAGTCGTTTGGCCTGAACGTGCTCGGCTCGCTGGTCGTCGAGATCGAAGCAAGCGATGGAACCGTCGGCTTTGCAGTGACCACGGGCGGCGAGATCGGCGCGTTCATCGTGGAGAAGCATCTGGCGAGATTCCTTGAAGGCCAGCGCGTGACGGACATCGAGAAGATGTGGGACCAGATGTATTTCGCCACGCTCTATTACGGGCGTAAAGGTATCGTGCTCAACGCAATATCAGGGGTGGATCTTGCGCTCTGGGATTTGCTTGCGAAGGTGCGCAAGGAACCGGTATTTCACCTCTTGGGCGGACCCGTTCGCGACGAACTGCAATTCTATGCAACGGGCGCACGTCCGGATCTGGCGAAGGGGATGGGGTTTATCGGCGG
>NZ_CAXTGZ010000206.1:0-3032 GCF_964243625.1 uncultured Caballeronia sp. | reverse complement strand
GCAACATGGGCCTGCCGAGGGCGAAGAAGGGCTCCTGAAGAACATTGCCAAGCTTGCCGATATGCGGGCGAAAGTGGGCGACGATTTCTGGCTGATGCTGGATTGCTGGATGAGCCTCGACCTGAACTACGCCACACGTCTTGCGCATGCAGCGAAAGAGTATGGCCTGAAGTGGATTGAAGAAGCGCTGCCGCCCGACGACTATTGGGGTTACGCCGAACTGCGCCGTTCGGTGCCGCGCGGCATGATGGTGACGACCGGCGAGCACGAAGCCACACGCTGGGGTTTCCGTATGCTGTTTGAAATGGGTTGCGCCGATCTCGTGCAGCCCGATGTAGGCTGGTGCGGCGGCATCACGGAACTGATCAAGATCTCGGCGCTTGCCGACGCGCATAACGTGCTTGTCGTGCCGCATGGTTCATCGGTATATAGCTATCATTTCGTGGTCACAAGACATAACTCGCCGTTCGCCGAGTTCCTGATGATGGCGCCCAAAGCCGATGAAGTCGTGCCCATGTTCAACCCGCTTCTGCTGGATGAACCCGTGCCCGTGAATGGCCGGATGAAGGTGCCGGAGACGCCGGGTTTCGGCGTGCGGCTCAATCCCGAATGCACGCTGACGCGTCCTTATACACACTGAGCCTATTGAGGTTAATCGTGCTGCTCGAGAACAAAGTGGTGATCGTGACCGGCGGATCGCGAGGCATTGGCCGCGCGATCGCGGTGGCGTGCGCGAAGGAAGGCGCGGACGTCGTGCTGAATTACTGGGGCGATAACGACCGCTCATACGGACGTTTATCCGCTGTGGAAGAAGTCACCGGCGAGATCGAACAACTCGGCCAGCGTGTGATCGCGGTGGAAGGCAATGTTGCCGAGCGCGAGACGGGTATCGAACTGGTGAAGCACGCTGTCGATGCATTCGGTCACGTGGATGTCCTCGCAAGCAACGCCGGCATCTGCCCGTTTCATGCGTTCCTGGACATGCCGGCGTCGGTGTATGAAGCGACGGTCGGCGTGAACCTGAACGGCGCGTTCTATGTCACGCAGGCGGTAGCGAACCAGATGAAGTTGCAGGGAACGGGCGGCGCGATTGTCGCGACGAGCTCGATCAGCGCACTGGTTGGCGGCGCGATGCAGACGCATTACACGCCGACCAAGGCGGGCGTGCATTCGCTGATGCAATCGTGCGCGATCGCGTTGGGACCTTACGGCATTCGCTGCAATTCGGTGATGCCCGGCACGATCGCCACCGACCTGAACGCCGAAGATCTAGCCGATTCCGAAAAGCGCGCCTACATGGAAAAGCGCATTCCGCTGGGACGTCTGGGTCAGCCCGACGACGTCGCACAATGCGTGACGTTTCTCGCGTCCGATCGCGCCCGGTACGTGACGGGTGCATCGTTACTGGTAGATGGCGGTTTGTTCGTCAACCTTCAGTGAGTTTCAGTGAATGAACCCGCCGAGTATTTGCGCAGCAATGCAATGCAGTATTCGGCGGGTTCGCTGAGTGTTTCGTTTTTGCGTCGCAGAAGGCCGAAGCCCGAAAGGCTCTTGCCGATTTCAATGGGCAGTTCGACCAGCAGATGCGCGCGCAAATAGTCGCGCACCACTGATTCAGGCAGCATCGCCACGGCGTCGCTGTTTTGCAGAAGCTGCAACGTTGCGAAGATCGAAGCGCATTCAACTATGTTGGAAGGCGATGCAAGTTTTGCACGAGCAAGCTCTTCTTCGAACAAGGCGCGAGCAGGGCTCGTGATGGGCTGCAGTATCCACGGCCATGAGATCAGCGCATCAAGTGAAAGCGACGTCTGTTTGCCCAGCGGGTGGCCGGCGCGCACGACCAGACGCATCGCTTCACGGGAAAGCGGTTCGAAATCGAAGTCGTTGTGTTGCAGCGGCGTGGTGAGGCGGCCGAGCGCAAGATCCACTTCCCGGCGATGCAGCAGTTGCACGACCTGGTCGCTGGTTTCGCCAAGAATGCGGACATTGAGCAGCGGCCGTTCGCTTTTGAGTTCCGCAATGGCCATGGCGAGCACATCGGGCGCGGCGCCCATGATCGCGCCGACCGTGAGTTGTCCGTGTCCGCCGCGCCGCTTGCTTTCCAGGTCGGCGGCAAAGCGGGTGAGGTCGGCAAGCGAGCGGCGCGCGTAGGCGAGCGTGGTGACGCCAAGCGGCGTGGGCTGCATGCCGCGCGCATTGCGCTCGAACAGGAGGAAGCCGAACGCTTCCTCTATGTCGCTCAGCATGCGGCTGGCGCTGGGTTGTGCGACGTTGATGATTTCGGCCGCCTGATGCAGGTTGCGGGCGTCATCGAGCGCGACCAGCAGCGCAAGGTGCTTGAATTTGAGGCGATTGACGAGGGCGATCTGGGACACGTTCTGGGTCATTGGCACTCCGCGAGGAACTCCGGCCTGCGATTCGGTTTTGCGATCGGCTGATCCTGACTTCGGATTGTCATGTTATCAGTCGGCGAATTATAGTCGTAGCCAAACGACGCTACGCCGTAGCTTCAACACTTATAAAAGGCAAGCCGCAATGGAGACGATTGCGTTCAGGATGACCCTCAAGCCGGGCATGCGCGATGAATACGAGCGGCGTCATCGCGAGATCTGGCCCGAGCTGGTGGAAGCCTTGCGGCACGCCGGCGTGCGCGACTACTGGATCTTTCTCGACGAACCCACCGGCCAGCTTTTCGCCACGCTCAAGCGTGCGGCCGATCACAGCATGGACGCGCTGCCCGATTTGCCCGTGATGCGCAAATGGTGGGACAGCATGGCCGAACTCATGGAAACGAATTCCGACCGCTCGCCGGTGCAGGCCGCGCTCGTGCCGGTTTTCCATCTTCCCTGATTACGCCCGGTATCTACAGTCAATACGCTTTGGCTCGCTTTCAGCTTTTCGGCACGAGGACATATTCATGCAGGTTGTCGATCCGCACATTCATCTTTGGGATTTGAAGACGCATCACTATCCGTGGCTGGCAAGCCCGGGAAGGTCGTTCGTGGGCGACGCACGCGACCTGAAGCACGACT
>NZ_CAXTGZ010000205.1:0-9555 GCF_964243625.1 uncultured Caballeronia sp. | reverse complement strand
GTGTTGTGAGTGGTGTAAGTGACTGCAGCTTGGCCCATCGTGAGCGATGGGCTTTTTTTCATCCTGTCATCTTGCGAATCCCTCTATACGTTTGGATACCTGATCATTAACGAAGTAGCTTAGACAAGGTTGTGCGCGCATTCTCATTCACAATTGCACGGTCGGTTTCGAAGCTCGTTTCCCTGGCAATTTCTAGCAGCATGCGCCGCGCGATGCAGCTACCATGACGGCGACACTTCTCTTGGTCGCCGTCGTGAATCCAGGTCCTCTCCAAAGCCGCCGTCGCTTGATACTCGCTTGCTTGTCGCTGTCTTGCGTATTGCCGGTGCCCATCACTGCTCACGCCATTGCGCCGTTATCAAGTCTCGACAAAAATCGCAAACGAGTCTTCGCTCATTACATGGTTGCATGGCCGCGGGGCGGACGACAGGCGAGCATCGAGTCGTATCGATCTGAAATGCGCGATGCACACGCACGCGGAATCGATGGCTTCGCGTTGAATTGCGGCGGTTGGCACCGAAGCGAACCGCAATACAAGCAACGTGTGATGAGCATGTATGAAGCGGCCGGGAGCCTTGATTTCGACTTCACGCTGTTTGTTTCCGCCGATGGCCACGCGCAGGACGAGATCGACGATATAGTCGAAAGTACGCGCGACCTGAAAGCGCAATTACGTATGGATGGCAAACCGGTTCTTTCGGCATACGCTGCCGGAGGCAAAGGATTCAGCAATGGCGCCGCGCTGATAGACCACGCCCGAAGGCTTGGTGCGTTCTTCGTGCCGCACTTTTTCCCCGAAAGCGGAGAGCGACTCATCACGCCCGTTGCAGCCGATCAAATTGTGCAGCGGCTAGGAACCGCCGATGGGTATTTCTACTTCGGAGCAGCAGGTTTGCCGGAGCTGATCGCGGATTCCGTCGAGTCTCTTGGCCCCGAACTGCGTGCACACGGCAAGCTCTTCATGGCGCCGGTGACGCCGTACTATCGCGGATTGCCTGCGGGCACGAATTATCGTGCGTTCGAGACGGAGGGTTTCTCGGGCATGGCAGCCGAATGGGAGGCGGCGATCGCATCGAATGCGTCGTGGGTGCAGATCGTGACGTGGAACGACTGGGCCGAGTCCACGTATGTGGCGCCCTTGCCCATGCCTGCCGGAGCTGCCGGCCGTGCTCATGTCTACGATGACCGATTTGGGGAGTTGCCCTCGCACGCGGCTTACCTCGATGCCAGCGCCTATTACATTCAGTGGTTCAAGACCGGTAACCAACCGGCGATCTTGCGCGACCAGTTGTTTTATTTTTATCGGTTGAATCCGCCGGCTTCGGCTGCGGGCACGCCACCGCAGAGTCAAACGCCGCTCTCGACGCGTATCCACGTATCGGTGTTCCTGACAGCGCCCGCAACGCTGATCGTGCAATTGCCGGGCGCGGATTCGGACAGGCAGATCGATGTCCACGTCGGAATCACCCATCTCAGCGTGGATTCACGCGCCGGCAGACCGCGCTTCGTGCTCAAACGTCAGGGAAAGAGGATCATCGATAAAAGCGGCGAACAGCCCATCACCGACGACGATTCCTCCGGCGCATACAACTATTTTTCGGGCAGCGCGCAGGCTTGAACAGCCGCTCACGCAAGAAGATGGCAAACCGCTTCAACGCGATTACCCGCCGGGTCGCACAGGAACGCAGCGTAATATCCGGCATGGTAGTCAGCGCGCAAACCGGGTTCACCATCCGAGCGGCCCCCCGCAGCGAGCCCTGCAGCGTGAAACACATCGACCTGTTCGCGCGACGCAGCCTTGAAACACCAGTGGCGTTTCGAATCCGTTACTTCTCCGTGATCGAGATACACCGCAAGATAAGTCGACGCCGCATCCTGCGGCGTGCAACGCTCACCGTATCCCAGCGCGTGCGGCAGGTCATATACTTTCGCAGCGCTGAGGGCGTTCATGATGGCATCGTAGAAACGCCGGGCAGCATCCATATCGGGCACGCCAATCGACACGTGATCAAGAAGCTGCATAAGGAGTGTGCTGGAAAGAGCTTAAGCGCCTTCGATTTGCGAAAATGTGAAAAGCGACCTCAGTTCAATGCCGATGCCTTCCAGCATTTCCTTGCCGCCGCTTTCTCGATCGATCACGCACAACGTCACCGAAACCGGCACACCGTCAGCGCGCAGCTTCGCGGTTGCATCGGCAATAGCACCACCGCTCGACACGATATCTTCCACCAGCACGAGCTTTTTCCCGGTTAGATCCGCACCTTCGGCGTACTTGCACGTGCCGTATTCCTTGGCTTCCTTGCGGATGTACGCCGCGGGCAGGCCGGTTGCCTGGCTCAGCATCGTCACGATCGGAATCCCGCCCATCTCGAGGCCACCAAGGATTTCCGTGCCGGGCGGGATCAACGGGACCATCGCCTCGGCGATCTCCTTGAGCAGGGACGGATCGGATTCGAAGCGATATTTATCGAAGTAGGTATTGCTGCGCTTGCCTGAGCGCAGCAGAAAATCGCCGCTCAGCTTGGACACTTCGCGGATTCGCTTGGCCGTGGACATGGATGGATTCCTCTTACTTTACCGGGGTGACATTTGTTTCGCGGTCGCAAATCTACGCGAAAAGTTGCGTTCGAGGAAGTGATTCCCTACAACTTCGGCAACGCCCGGCTGCGCGGAAGTGACCTGCCGATGCGCTGGATGCCTTGTCCATCAAGGCGCAGGGGCCTTTCGGGCCGCGGACTTCGTGCGACCTTACACTTGACGCCTCGTCCCTCGCGCGCAGGCACTTCACATGATCACGCTTCAAAAATCCATCGAAACTTACATTCGCGCGAAGGATGGCAACCGGCCGCATCTGATCGCCCAGGCGTTCGCCGCCGACGCCGAATTGACGATGAAAATCAATACCCGGGACATCGCGTTTCCGCCCGCCGTGAAGGGCGCGAAAGCCATTTCCGATGTGCTGGTCAGCGAATTCGCAGTGCGTTATGAGAACGTTTGTACGTTTTGTATCGGTGAAAAACCAGGCACCGAAACCACGTTCGCGTGCGACTGGCTTGTGTGCATGTCGGAGAAAGAGACAGGATCGGCGCGCGCCGGGTTCGGCCGGTACGAATGGACGGCCGATGATACCGGGCGCGTGCGGGCGCTGCGGATCACCATCGAAGAAATGATGACTTTGCCGCAAGAAACGGCCGAACCCATCCTCCAATGGGCGCAGGACTTGCCCTATCCATGGTGCCCGCGCGATCGACTTGCGGAAGGCGCACCGGAGATCGATGCGATCGCGCGGATCAGGGCTGCGCTCGCCTGATGCAGCCGGCCTAGAGCGTATAAGCCGGCTTGTAAGCGCAATCGCGGATCATTGCGGTGATGTCGTCGGGTCGCGGAACGCGTGCGAGATCGTTATCGAAGATGCATTCGGCTACCCGCACGGCCACATGCAGTGACGCCTCGAAGATCTTGCTTTGCGGCGGATAGATCAAACCGGTCGCAAGACTCGCGTCGGACACTTGCTCGGCGACCGCCTTTGCTGCGGCAATGAACATCTCATCGGTCACGCGGCTCGCCTGCGTGGCGAACACGGCCATGCCGAGCGCCGGGAAAATATAGACGTTGTTGCCCTGCCCCGGCACGAACGTCTTCCCCTCGATTTCCACCGGAGGAAACGGGCTTCCGCTTGCAAAGATGGCGCGGCCCGACGACCATTTGTAGGCCTCTTCCGCCGTGCATTCCGAGCGGGAGGTGGGATTGGAATACGGGAAGATGATCGGGCGTTCGTTGATTTCGGCCATTGCTTCGATCACGTGCTGATTGAAGAGCTTGGGCACTGTGCTCACACCGATGATGCCGGTCGGTTTCAGCGCCTTTACCGCGTCAGTGAAGGTGTCTACCGGCGCATGATCGACGGCGAAGGGCTTCTGGAAATCAGCAAGGTCGGTGCGCGATTTCACCATGAGGCCGTTGACATCGAATAGTGCATTGCGGGCGCGCGCTTCGTCTATGGTCAGTCCCTCCAGCACCATTGCCTGGCTAATCAATTCGGCAATGCCGGTCCCCGCCGAACCGCCGCCGAGGAACAGAAAACGCTGATCAACGAGTTTCTGCTTCGAGATATGCAGCGCGGCAAAGATGCCCGCCAGCGCGACCGCAGCGGTGCCCTGGATGTCGTCGTTATAGGTGCAGATCTTGTCCTTGTAACGCGCAAGCAGCGGCACGGCATTGAAGTTCGCGAAGTCTTCCCATTGCACGCAGCACTGCGGATGCAATTCGAGCGCCGCTTCAACGAACTCGTTCACGAATGCATGATATTCGTCGCCACGCACGCGTTCCTGCCGCAAGCCGAGGTAAAGGGGGTCATCGAGCAGATCGCTGTTGTTCGTGCCGACATCGAGCATGACCGGCAGGCAATATTGCGGCGGCACGCCGGCGCATGCGGTGTAAAGCGACAGCTTGCCGATAGGAATGCCCATGCCGCCCACCCCCAGATCGCCGAGTCCGAGGATGCGTTCACCATCCGTCACCACGATGAACCGGACTTCTTTCTCCGGCCAGTTCCGAAGAAGCTCCTTCACGCGGCCGCGCGCCGAGATGGGCACATACATGCCGCGCGTCGCCCGGAAAATATGATTGAACTTCTGACAGGCCTCGCCGACGGTCGGCGTGTACACGAGCGGCATGAAGGTCGCCGGATCGGACATGATCGTGGCGTAGAACAGGGTCTCGTTTCTCGCCTGCAGATCGGAGAGGAGCAGGTACTTCTGGAGGTCATTGTCGAGCGCGGCGAGTTCCGTATGCGTGCGTGCCACCTGCAGTTCGAGCGAGCTTGATCCAGGCGGCAAGAGTCCCTCGAGGTGATACTTGCGGCGCTCTTCCTCGGTGAATGCGGATCCTTTGTTAAGACGCGGATCGCGAAGGATGTCGCGGCCGGAAAGCTCGATCGGTTTCTGCATTTCAGTCTCCTGGTGTTAGCTGTGTGTGAATGGCCTCAACCCTTGAACCTGCGCTCAACCTGGGTGTTCAGGACGACAAGGCCTTCATGTGCGCATACAGATCGCTTTTCCCTTCAAAGCCTATACCCGGAAGTTCGGGCAAGGTCACATGACCATCGACTACTTTCACGCCGTCGGGAAAACCCCCGAACGGCTGGAACAGGTCCGGATACGATTCGTTGCCACCGAGGCCAAGACCCGCTGCAATGTTCAGCGACATCTGATGGCCGCCATGCGGAATGCAGCGTGAACGGGACCAGCCATGTTGATGGAGCATGTCGAGCGTGCGCAGGTATTCGACGAGACCGTAGCTCAGCGCACAGTCGAATTGCAGGTAATCGCGGTCCGCGCGCATGCCGCCATAGCGGATCAGGTTACGCGCATCCTGCATGGAGAACAAATTCTCGCCCGTTGCCATCGGCTTGTCGTAGTAGTTCCGCAGGGTCGCCTGCAATTCAAAATCCAGCGGATCGCCGGCTTCTTCGTACCAGAAGAGATCGTATTGCGAGAGCGCCTTGGCGTACTGGATGGCCGTATCCAGATCGAAGCGGCCGTTTGCATCGACGGCGAGTTTCTGTCCGTCCTGCAGCACGGACAGCACGGCATCGATCCGGCGCAGATCTTCGTCGAGCGATCCACCGCCGATCTTCTTCTTGACCACGGTATAACCCCGGTCAATGTAGCTGCGCATTTCGTCTTTCAGCTTGCTGTAATCCTGTCCGGGATAGTAATAACCGCCCGCGGCATAAACGAAGACCTTGCGATCCGGCGTGCCGTTGCCATAACGCTCGGCCAGCAACTGGAACAGCGGCTTGCCTTCGATCTTCGCCACCGCATCCCACACCGCCATGTCGATGGTGCCGATTGCTACAGACCGCTCACCATGGCCGCCCGGCTTTTCGTTGGTGAACATCGCGGCCCAGACCTTGTGTGGATCGAGGTTGTTACCCGTTGCATCGAGCAGCGAATCCGGATCGGCTTCTAGCACGCGGGGAATAAAACGCTCGCGCATCAGCTTGCCCTGGCCATAGCGTCCGTTCGAATTGAACCCGTAGCCAACCACCGGTTTGCCGTCGCGCATCACGTCGGTGATCACGGCAACCAGACTCAGTGTCATCTTGCTGAAATCGATGTACGCATTCCGAATGGCTGAACTGATCGGAATGGTCAGCTCGCGAATTTCCACGATTTTCATGTGCCTGTCTCCTGAATGCGGGTCTAAGTCGGGTGTAAGTGAACGGTCTAGCACGTGCTTCAGCCGATAACCGAAGCTTACGCGCGCCCTGCCGCGTTACACTTCACCGGTACACATTTGATTATTCAGTTTAAGTGAAGAACGACGGCACCTCGGATCTCGAATTTTTCGTTCAGCTTGCGCGCCTTGGCAGCTTGTCGGCGGCCGCGCGCGCGCTCGATCTGACGCCGCCGGCCGCAACACGCCGGCTTGCATTGATGGAACAACGCCTGGGAGTCAGGCTCGTGAATCGCACCACGCGCAGCACGAGTCTCACCGACGAAGGCGATACTTATTTGCGTCACGCCATCCGCATTCTTGCTGCAACGCGGGAGATGGAAGACGCGGTATCGCGCAGCCGCGAAGCGCCGCGCGGCATCTTGCGTGTGAATGCATCGCTTGGATTTGGCCGCACGACCATCGCGCCGCTCGTCTCCGCGTTCGTGCAGCGCTATCCGCAAGTCGAAGTTCAGCTTGATGTGACGGACAGGCCTATCGATATCGTCGAGCAAGGGTTCGATCTCGCCATTCGCTTCGGCGCACTCCCCGATACGCGGCTCAACGCGCGCCGCATCATGTCGAACCGGCGCTTTCTGTGTGCATCGCCAGCGTATTTACAACGGCATGGCAACCCCACCGCACTCAGCGACCTCGCGCGCCACAGGACCATCCTGCATCGGCAGAACGACGATGCCTATGGCGTATGGCGCTTCATGCGCGATGGCGAGACGGTATCGGTGAAAGTGCCGGGCGGCTTGTCGAGCAACGACGGCGATATCGTCCTTGGATGGGCGCTCGACGGACACGGCATCTCCATCCGCTCCGAATGGGATCTTGCCAAGTACCTCGAAAGCGGACGCTTGAAAGTGGTGTTGCCCGAGTTTCTTCTGCCGCCAGCCGATCTGTTTGTCTACTATCCGAGCCGCCGCAACCAGCCGGCGCGCATTCGTGCGTTCATCGATTTCCTGGCAGAGCACTTTCGCACGTCCCAGTGATCGCCGGACCATTGCCGCGAAAATGGGCCGAAACTTAAGCGACGCTGAGTTTCAACCGCTTTATTGTTGCCGAAACAACAAATATCTTTCGACGAAACTATCGTTTGATTACGTCAATAGGGGGCCTAGACTGGTTTCATAGGTTGCGTATGCAGATGAACAAATTGATCTGCAGCGCACTACTTGAAGCAGTCCAAGAACAGAACTCTGGAGGTTCATCATGACCAAGTCACTTATCCCCGCCCTGCTGATTGCATCGGCACTTGCAGCACCGACTTTTGCCTTCGCCCAGGACAACGCACCGGTTACGCGCGCAGAGGTTCGCGCCCAGTTGAGCACCCTGGAAAAGGCGGGCTATAACCCGGCGACAAACGACAACTATTATCCGCAGGGCTTGCAAGCGGCACAGCAGCGTGTTGATGCAGCCAACGGCGTAGAGACGCAGTCTTATGGTCCGTCGACAAGCGGTACATCGGCATCAGGCATGCGCGCGACGATGGCCCCCGCATCGCCGATTCAACAGCATTCGATTTACTTCGGGCACTAAGCAGCTTTTGACTGTTTGAATTCGAGCTCGCAAGGATCGCTCGTCGCCTTAAGGCGTCGGGCGATTTTTTCATGTGCGCGTGCTAGCCAAGGGCTTCTGCCACGCGGCTAAAACCGCGCCGACAGCAAGCATCGCGGATGAGTACATCAGGCCGCGCGCGAGTCCCGCGCCGTCCGAGATCCATCCGATCACCACCGGCCCGACGATCTGGCCGAATGCGAACACGATGGTGAATGCGCCGATGCCGCGCGTCCACTGCGCGGCGGGAAGGTTATGCCGCACGAACGCCGTAGTCGACGCCACCGCCGATAAAAACGTCGCGCCGAACAATGCGCCCGACACGAACGCAACGACCGGTTGCGCAAACACCGCGGGCATTATTGTCGCGAAGGCGAGGACGCCGTTGAACACCGCAAGCGCCTGACCGCCGCGCATGCGGTTGAGCAGTCCCGACCATATCCGCGCCGAGCCGATGGTCGCAACGCCGAGCAGCACATAGAACGCCGTGACCACCGCCGAGCTCATTCCCGTGGATCGAAGCAGCGCGATCAGGAACGTCATGTAGCCGATATACCCGACCCCGAAAAGCCCATATCCGGCGAGCATGAAACCGAGCCGGGTCAAAGGAAGACGCGCGGCAGACTGCAGGTTTGCGGCCACGGGCGCAGCCTCGTGGATTCCTGTCTTGCGCGCCGCCATGATCGCCGCGACCGAAGCAAGTCCGCAGGCCGCCGCAAGCGCAAACCACGCCCATTGCCAGCCGTGCACGCCGGGCAATACCGTGACGGGAACCAGCAACGCGGCCGCGATGATCCCAAGACCCGCGCCGCCGTAATACAGGCCGAGCACAAGACCGGCATCGTGTGGATGAGCCGATGCAAGCCGCGCCGCAAGCACGCTTCCGCCTACAAAAACGGATGCGCTCGTCATGCCGGTCACGACGCGTTGAACGAGTAGCGCATGGGTATCGGAAACGAGACCGCCCGCGATCATCAGGACCGCCGTCAGCACGCATCCCCAAATGAAACACACGCCCGCCGGCCAGCGGCGCGCGAGCAATGGGAAAGTCAGCGCGCCGAGCAGATAACCGAGCGCGTTTGCCGTGTTCATCGCGCCGGCTTGCGCGAAACTCCAGCCGAGATCGGCTTTCATGGCGGGCAATAACAGCGCGTAGGAAAACCGCGTGAGGCCGAGTGCAATCGCGGTGCCAAACGATAAACCCACCGCAAGCACGAGCGTTGTGCGCCGTGAATGCGCGGTGTCCGATGCAGGAAAGTATGGTGCCGCGGTGTTACGGGGTTCGTCGATCATCGGCTGGGCGGCTTGAGCTTTCGGGATGCGTGCAACGCAACAAGTGCAGTAGAAGCGCCACCATGATAATGCGACACTTCTACTTCTTGCTCGATACCCGCGACGGAATCGCGCTCGTGCACGCCGCCACACATCCCAGCACGAGCGCAACGCCGGTCACGACCAGCGCGCCATTCGCGAGTCCCACGCCCGCCGCCACGACCGAGCAGGCGGCATAACCGTTCAACGCAGCGATAAACACCGGGTACGCGCGATCAGCGAGCGCCATGGCGAGGTAGGCGCCGATCAGCGCCACCATCGCGCCGATGATCACCACCGCGACCGCACCGCCCTCGAACCCCGCCGTATAAGCGATCACCGTGCACAACGCGGCGCACGCGAAGTGCATGCCGCTGGCGGGCGTGTTGAAGAACACGCCATTGAGCGCGCGGATGCGCGACCCGACGCGCAGGTACCCGGCCGCAAACACAACGATCACCG
>NZ_CAXTGZ010000204.1:0-9621 GCF_964243625.1 uncultured Caballeronia sp. | reverse complement strand
AGGGCGTGAGATCGTTGACGGTGGTCCTGCTCGCGGCTTGAACCGACGTTCCAGGGGCACAAAACCCGTTCCGGCTCATATTGCCGGAATGGGTTTTTTATCGGCCTGCCCTGAAACGATTACTGCGAGCCGAGCTTCTTGATCAGCACATCGAGCTGCGCCATTTCGTCTTCGGTCAGATCGGTCAACGGCGCACGCACCGGACCGGCGCTACGGCCGATGAGCTTCGCGCCCGCCTTCACAATGCTCACTGCATAGCCGGCCTTGCGATTGCGGATCGCGAGATACGGCATGAAGAATTCGTCGAGCAGACGGCCGGTCGTCACATGATCCTGCGATGACACCGCGCGATAAAACTCCATTGCCGTCTTCGGAATGAAGTTGAATACCGCCGATGAGTACACCGGCACGCCCAGCGCCTTGTACGCTTCGGCATAGACTTCGGCGGTCGGCAAGCCACCGAGATACGAAAAGCGATCACCCAGGCGACGACGGATCGTCACCATGTTTTCGATCTCGCCCACGCCATCCTTGAAGCCGATCAAGTTCGGGCAGGAATCGGCGAGACGCTCGAGCATGTCAGCGTTCAGCTTGGAATTCGCGCGGTTATAGACGATCACGCCGATGTTTTTCACCGCCTTGCACACCTGTTCGACGTGCGCGGCAATCCCTTCCTGGCTCGCTTCCGTCAGGTAATGCGGCATCAGCAAGATGCCGTTCGCGCCCAGCCGCTCGGCTTCCTGCGCATAAGCAATGGCAACGCGCGTTGGGCCACCGGCGCCGGCCAGGATCGGCACCTTGCCCTTGCAGGTTTCCGTCGCCGTGCGGATCACGTTCGAATAGTCGGTTTGCGTGAGCGAAAAGAACTCGCCCGTGCCGCCGGCCGCGAACAGCGCCGTTGCGCCGTAAGGCGCCAGCCATTCGAGACGCTCGGCGTAAGTGTCGGCGCGGAAGTCGCCTTGTTCATCGAAGTCGGTCAGCGGGAAAGACAGCAGGCCTTCGGAAACGATTTTCTTGAGTTCTTGAGGTGTCGTCATGTTCGGTCGTGAGTTGGTTTTTCCAGGCGGCCAGCAGCTACGAGATTAATCGACATACGTTGTCTGATGACATTCTAAGATCGATCAGATTGGCGATAGTATGGGTATTAACCCCCAGATCATATGGCAGTTGAGACACCTTACAGGCTGTATTTGCTGCCGCCGAGCGTGCATAGTATCCATCAAAGTACGACGTCAGACAAGATGAGTTTGCCTGCGCTCGTTGAAAATTCCGAGCGAGGCAGGTGAGCTTGGTGGGTCAGGCGGTCACATCGGCTGCCTGGTTGGCGCGCCGCAAGCGTTCCCGGCTATTCGACAAATGCATGCGCATGGCGGCGCGGGCGCTTTCGGCGTCGCGCCGGACAATCGCTTCCAGAATGCTCTCATGTTCGAGATTCACCAGCGACATGTACGCCTTCGGATCTGCCTTCGCGATACCCGCTGAATCGATGCGGTTTCGCGGAATCAGCGCCGTGCCCATTTGCGTCAGGATATCGACGAAATAGCGGTTGCCCGTTGCCCGGGCAAGCGCGATGTGGAACTGGAGGTCAGCCGCGACGCTGTCATTGCCATTGCGGCTGGTGGCTTCGATTGCATCGAGTGCGGCGCGCATGCGCACGAGGTCTTCGGGCTGCGCACGCTGCGCGGCCAGACCGGCGCATTCCGTCTCAAGACTGATGCGCAGTTCGAGCACCGAAAGAACATCGCGCAGGGTGGTGGCCGGCACCATGTCAATACCAAGCTTTTCGCGCCGCGGTTCCAGCACGAAACTCCCAATGCCGTGCCGCGTTTCGATGACCTCGTTTGCCTGCAATCGCGAAATGCCTTCGCGCACGACTGTCCGGCTTACGCCGAGCGTGGTCATGAGCTTGGCTTCGGTCGGCAGTTTGTCGCCAGGTTTCAGGGCGGCAGATTCGATCTGTTCGATCACGTAGTCGAACACGCTCTCCGCCAGGTTGCGGGCACGTCGGGGTGTCGCGACGGATGCGAGGGGTTCGGCCATCAGAAAACGCTCCTTGAGTCGGTCGGGCGATATATTCAAGCGGATATTATACCGTTGTCTGACGACCGCCAATTTTAAAGATTGGGTGAGGTGCGCTGGGTCTCCTGGCTTTCCCAGTCCTCAACGTTCAGCTTGCTCACGCGACGGAACTCCCGGGTATTTCGAGTGACAAGTGTGAGTGCGCGGGCAAGGGCCTGTCCGGCGATGAGAGCGTCATACGGTCCACTTGGAGTTCCGGCCAATGCGAGTTCCGCGCGCACTTCCCCTGCGTGCCGGGCATCTTCAGTATCGAAGTCGAGAACTTGGAATTGCAACGCCTCAACACGCTTCAAGTTCTCGGCGGCGTTCTGGCTCTTGTATGCGCCGTAATATAGTTCGTGTGCGACGATGGATGAGATGGCGAAATCGCGCGGTCGATGCTGTCGCAGCCGAGCGAGAAATCCGCTATTTCCCTTCATGAGCGCAATGACGGCGTTCGTGTCGAGCAAGTGGTTCACTTGAAGAAATCCAGATCTGGGCGGTCCTGTTCGGTCGGCTGCTCAGTTGATGCCTGGATAAGGCCTTCGTCGACGGGGCCGACGATCAATTCGAGCCATGACCAATCATTGGCGATCGGTTCGAGGATGATCGCGTTGCCGTGGCGCCGCACACGCACTTCATCCACGTCCAGTCGGAACTCCTTGGGCAAGCGCACGGCCTGTGATCGGCCAGACTAAAAATACTTTAGCAGTATTTATAACCTTCCCCTCTTGATGAGATATATCAAATGTATATACCAAACTCATCAGGAAAGAAGAGGCAGTTTCCCGGTTGGCATGCCATAGAGGTCGCATTTCGTTCTTGAAACATGAGCAGTGGCAACTTACTTCGCGAAATCGCTATGGCAGTGCATTCCATAGCGCTAAACGCAAAAAGCCCAATCTTTCGATTGGGCTTTTTGTCTGGAACCTTTTTGGCTCCCCGACCTGGGCTCGAACCAGGGACCTACGGATTAACAGTCCGGCGCTCTACCAACTGAGCTATCGGGGAACATCTGCAGCAGAGAAACGAGATTATATGGAGGGGATTCTAGCCTGTCAACACCCTGCGTTCATCTCGATTTAAAAACTTACCTACCAACAAAGAGTGCGTTAAACAGAGCGACAAACCGCCGCTTATGTATCAACGTTCGAGCAGTTCGAGCTTCTCTTTTACGTCCTTGAAATCGTCGGCTTCCGGCAGCGGTGCCTTGGTCTTGGTGATACTTGGCCATGCGCGCGAAAGATCCGCGTTCAGTTCGATGAAGTGCTGCTGATCACCTGGCACATCTTCTTCGGCATAGATCGCATTGACCGGACATTCAGCCACGCACACAGCGCAGTCGATGCACTCGTCCGGGTCGATCGAGAGGAAATTGGGACCTTCGCGGAAGCAGTCCACCGGGCACACGTCCACGCAATCGGTGTAACGGCACTTGATGCAGCTTTCGGTCACAACGTGAGTCATTCAGGCTCCTGCATGCGAAATTCGTGGGGGCGGCGAGGCAACTCGGACGCTGGGTTCGATCTCGAACCTTCAGTCTCT
Source organism: uncultured Caballeronia sp. (assembly GCF_964243625.1). Taxonomy (NCBI): domain Bacteria; kingdom Pseudomonadati; phylum Pseudomonadota; class Betaproteobacteria; order Burkholderiales; family Burkholderiaceae; genus Caballeronia; species uncultured Caballeronia sp. The sequence goes on along the minus strand of NZ_CAXTGZ010000204.1, from coordinate 6,018 downwards.
TTCCTGGGCTGGGCAGCCCGGCTATGCACATTGCGCGCGCCAAAACCAATATTGTAGCGTACCGGTAAAACTCAGCGCGACCCCGTTCCAGAAGGCCTTATATCCTTTAGTGATTTGTTTATGGGCGTATGCGGGCCTCCCGCAAGGTGCGGCAAAGGATTCGACGCCATGGCCCACGGGGCTCAGGCTTTGCACTTCGGGTAACATGCTCTTCGAGGCCGCCGGGGCAGACCAGCCAGTGCCTGGTCAGTGCGTTCCGTCGGACCGTGTCCGTACAGACCGTGTCTTTACAGACCGTGTCCTTACAGACCCTCCGTTTGCGTTTGCCCGCGGGATTTTGCCTGGCGGTTCTATCCGTTGTACTAGCCGTTCGTCTGGAACCATGATCATCCATTCGCTGCTCGATACCGATCTCTACAAGTTCACCATGATGCAGGTCGTCCTGCATCACTTCCCGGCAGCGCATGCGGAATACAAGTTTCGATGCCGTACGCAAGGTGTCGATCTCGTTCCGTACATCGAGGAAATTCGCGAGGAAGTGCGCGCGCTCTGCCAGTTGCGTTTCACCGAAGAAGAGCTCGAATACCTTCGGCGGATGCGCTTCATCAAGAGCGATTTCATCGACTTCCTGGCGCTCTTTCACCTCAACGAAAAGCGGGTGACGATCAAGCCGTCGGCGAAGAACAACGGGGAGATCGACATCGATATTGTCGGCCCCTGGCTGCACACCATCCTGTTCGAGATTCCCGTTCTCGCGATCGTCAACGAAGTTTATTTCCGCAACACGCAGCGCGATCCGACTTTCGAAACCGGCCGCGACCGTCTGCGCGACAAGATCGAGTTGCTTGGCGGCAGCCCCGAGGTATCCGAGTGCAAGATCGCCGACTATGGCACGCGCCGCCGGTTCTCCGGCAAGTGGCACGAAGAAGTCATCCTCAAGCTGAAGGAAGGTTTGGGCGAGCAGTTCACCGGCACGAGCAACGTCTATTACGCAATGAAGCACGGCCTTCGTCCCCTGGGCACGATGGCGCACGAGTACTTGCAGGCTTGCCAGGCGCTCGGTCCGCGGCTGCGCGATTCGCAGGTCTTCGGCTTCGAGATGTGGGCCAAGGAATATAGAGGTGATCTGGGCATTGCGCTCTCCGACGTCTACGGCATGAAGGCGTTTCTCAACGACTTCGACATGTACTTCTGCAAGCTCTTCGACGGCGCCCGTCACGACTCCGGCGATCCGTTCGACTGGGGCGAGCGCCTGATCCGTCACTACGAGCAGAACCGATGCGACCCGCGAACCAAGGTGCTGGTTTTCTCGGACGCACTCGACATTCCCAAAGTACTGCAGCTCTACGAACGCTTTCGCGGCCGTTGCCAGCTAGCGTTCGGCGTGGGTACGAATCTCACCAACGACCTGGGTTACCAGCCTTTGCAGATCGTCATCAAGATGGTTCGCTGCAATGGCCAGCCGGTCGCCAAGCTCTCCGATTCTCCCGGCAAGAACATGTGCGAAGACCAGGCTTATCTTGCGTACCTGCGCCAGGTTTTCGATATCGTCAAGCCGGTAGGAGAACTGTAGCTCGTGGGCGTGCGTCCGGACGCAACCCGGCTGAGCGTTAGCCATTCGGTCTAGGGTCGTGCGGCAGGGCTGCTCGTTATAATCGAGTCCTTGATCGACGCACCTGCCAACGAGGACCCACCCATGAAACCATCGCCCGCATGCTGGAAATCACGCGGGCGGCGCAGTTGGGATATGCGCTGGTTGATGCTGGTCCTCGCGCTCGCGGCACTGCCGCTTGATGCCTCCGCGGCGACGCTCGATGGCGCCGCGTTGTCGCCGCTCTGGGCGCTGCCGTTCGCGGGCATCCTGCTGTCCATCGCCATTGCGCCGCTGGTCGCGCCGCATGCCTGGCACAGTCATTTCGGCAAGATATCGGCAGCGTGGGCGATTGCCTTTCTCGTACCGTTTGCCATTGGTTTCGGAGCGAACACCGCCTTCGCGACCTTCGTCCACGCGATGCTGGAAGAATATATCCCGTTCATCATTCTGCTCACGGCGCTCTTCACCGTCGCTGGCGGAATATGCCTGAATGGCGACCTGCGCGGTTCGCCCCGGTTGAACACCGGACTGCTCGCGCTCGGCACCTTCCTCGCCAGCATCATGGGAACCACGGGCGCAGCAATGCTGCTGATCCGCCCGTTGCTGCGCGCAAATGAAGAGCGCAAGCACCGTGTGCATCGGGTGGTGTTCTTCATTTTTCTCGTTGCCAATGCAGGCGGTTCGCTTTCACCTCTCGGTGATCCGCCCTTGTTCCTCGGCTTCCTGAACGGCGTCAGCTTCTTCTGGACCACCGTGCATCTCGCGAAGCCGACGCTGTTTATCTGCGCCATCCTGCTCGCGCTCTTTTATGCGCTCGACCGGTACTATTTCGCGAAGGAAGACGTGCTGCCGGAGACCGCTGAAAAGACGCCGCTGAGCATCGACGGGAAAATCAATTTCGTTCTTCTGGCGGCAGTTGTCGTGCTGGTCCTGATGAGCGGCTTGTGGAAACCAGGTATCGAATTCGATGTATTCGGCACGCACGTAGCGTTGCAGAACCTGGTGCGCGACGTATTGCTGATCGTCGTGATGTTGCTGTCACTGAAGCTCACGCCGAAGAGCGCGCGGGAGGGCAACGCGTTCAACTGGGCGCCTATCGAAGAAGTCGCGAAGCTGTTCGCCGCCATCTTCATCACCATTGCACCGGTGATCATTATTCTGCGCGCCGGCGCGGATGGCGCGTTTGCTGGCATCGTGCATCTCGTCACCGACTCGAGCGGCAAGCCCATCGACATTGCTTACTTCTGGGCGACGGGGCTGTTGTCATCGTTTCTCGATAACGCGCCTACCTACCTCGTGTTCTTCAACCTCGCCGGCGGCGACGCACAGGCCTTGATGACGACCGGCGCCACCACGCTCGCCGCCATCTCCGCGGGTGCCGTTTTCATGGGCGCGAACAGCTACATAGGCAACGCGCCCAATTTCATGGTCAAGGCGATCGCCGAATCCCGCGGCGTTGTGATGCCCAGTTTCTTCGGTTACCTGGGCTGGTCATCGGTCATCTTGCTGCCCTTGTACCTGCTTACCGGATGGTTGTTCTTTTAAGGAGAAGTCGATGAAGAAAGTGCTGGTTGCCCGCCCCATCTTCCCGGACGTGATCGAACGCCTGCGACAGTATTTTGAAGTCGATGCCAATCCCGGCGCGCCGCTTCCCGCCGACGAATTTGCGCGCCGCATGGCCGATCGCGATGGCGCGTTGCTCGCGGGCGATCCTGTCACGGCCAAGGTGCTTGAAGGCGCACCGAATTTGAAGGTCGTGTCGAACATGGCCGTCGGCTATAACAACTTCGACATGCAGGCGCTCAATGCCCATGGCGTGCTCGGCACGAACACGCCTGACGTACTGAACGAGAGCACCGCTGACTTTGGCTGGTCGCTCATGATGGCGGCTGCACGTCGCATCACGGAATCCGAGCATTTCCTGCGCGCGGGCAAATGGGGCACGTGGTCGTACGATGCGTTTCTCGGCGCGGACGTCTACGGCTCGACGCTGGGCGTGATCGGCATGGGCCGCATCGGACAAGCGCTGGCCCAGCGTGCGCGCGGGTTCAACATGCGCGTGATCTATCACAACCGTTCGCGTGTCGCGCCGGCGATCGAGTCGGAGTTGAATGCCGAATACGCATCGAAGGCTGACTTGCTCAAACAGGCCGATCACGTTGTACTGGTGCTGCCGTACACCGCCGAAAACCATCACACCATCGGCGCGGCGGAACTCGCGAGCATGAAACCTACGGCAACGCTGACCAATATCGCGCGAGGCGGAATCGTCGATGACGCTGCGTTGATCGAAGCGCTGCGCAACAAGACCATCGCTGCAGCGGGCCTCGATGTCTTCGAAGGCGAGCCGAATTTCAATCGCGATTTCCTGGGTTTGTCGAACGTCGTACTGACGCCGCATATTGCAAGCGCGACCGAATCCACACGCCGCGCAATGGCGAATCTCGCTGCCGACAACCTCATCGCTGCATTAGGCGAAGGTCCCCGCGCCGGCAACCCGCCGAACCCGATCAATCCGGAAGTACTGAAGAAATGACAATGTTGTTGCTGTTGAGCGCTGCGGTCGCGGTCCTTGCGATCACGCTGGTGATCGTGCTGATTCTGTTGCTGCGGCCCAAGCGCGAGACGGATATCGAAGAACAGTTCGACGCACTCACTGACCGGGTTATCGATATGGGCGAAGCCCACGCACGCGCCCAGGAGCGGCTCGAACGCAATGTGCGGGGCGAGGTGGTGGAGACGTCCCGCGCATCGCGTACGGAAGCGGGCGGCGCGTTCGCTCAGTTCCAGCAGACGCTTGCGACGCAACTTGCAAGCATGTCGAACGTGCAGAACGCGCAACTTGAGGCGTTCTCGCGGCAGTTGCTTGCCTTGACGGAAAGCAACGTCCAGCAAAGCCAGCACGCGCGCGACGAACAAAGTCAGGCGCTCAAGCGTTTCGGCGATGCCCTCACGCTGCAACTCGCACAGATGTCGGAATCGAACGACCGCCGTCTGAGCGAGGTGCGCATGACGCTTGAAGCGCGGCTGAAGGACATCGAAGCGAACAACGCGGCGAAGCTCGAAGAAATGCGCCGCACTGTCGATGAAAAACTCCATGCCACGCTGGAACAGCGGCTTGGCGAATCGTTCAAGCTGGTGTCAGACAGACTTGAACAGGTGCATCGCGGATTGGGGGAAATGCAGACACTGGCGGCGGGCGTCGGCGACTTGAAGAAAGTGCTGACCAACGTCAAGACACGGGGGACATGGGGCGAAGTGCAACTCGAGTCGCTGCTCGAACAACTCCTGACGCCGGACCAGTACGCGAAGAATGTCGCGACCATTCCAAAGAGCAACGACCGCGTGGAGTTCGCGATCAAGCTGCCCGGCCGACACGACGCCCCCGGCCAGAGCGGCGCGAACGCGGTGGCGACGCCGGTATGGCTTCCCATCGATGCGAAATTTCCGCGCGAGGATTACGAGCGTCTGATCGATGCGCAGGATCGCGGAGATCCAGTCGCGGTGGAAGAGGCATCGCGCGCCCTCGAAGGCCGGATTCGCGCTGAGGCGAAGACCATCGCGCAGAAGTATGTCGCGCCGCCGCACACCACGGACTTTGCGTTGTTGTTCCTGCCTACTGAAGGTTTGTACGCGGAGATCTTGCGCCGTCCGGGGTTGACGGATTTCTTGCAGCGTGAATATCGCGTGAGTGTGACGGGCCCGACCACGCTGACCGCTTTGCTCAACAGCCTGCAAATGGGCTTCCGGACGCTCGCGATCGAGCAGCGTTCCAGTGAGGTCTGGCAAGTGCTCGGCGCGGTAAAAACGGAATTCAGGAAGTTCGGGGAAGTGCTCTCGAAGACGCGCTCGCAGCTTGAGGCGGTGACGCGATCGATTGAATCAGCGGAAACGCGCACCCGTCAGATGAGCAAGAAACTGCGCGATGTAGAAGCGTTGCCGGGCGAGCAGGCGGCCAGCCTGCTCGGGCATGAAGCGGATGATCGCGAGGAACCGGAAGCTTAATTTACCGGGGCATTCGCCGAGGCAGAAGGCGAGGCAGAAGGCGAAGCGAGGGTGGCCAGCGCGTCGCCGGTGATCCGCACGATGCGCCAGTCCGGCAACACGGTCGCGCCCATCTTCTCGTAGAAACCGATGGCGTTCTGGTTCCAGTCGAGCACAGTCCATTCGAAGCGGCCGCACTGACGCTCCACCGCAATCGCCGCGAGCGCGCGCAGCATCTTCGTGCCAAGTCCGCTGCCGCGAATGCCAGGTTTGACATACAGGTCTTCCAGATAAAGCCCGCGCTTGCCAAGGAACGTGGAGTAGTTCTGGAAGAAGAGGGCATAACCCACGATCACCCCGTCTTCTTCCGCGACCATGGCTTCCGCTGCGGGCTTGTCGCCGAACAGGGCATCGGTGAGGCCGGACTCTGTCCCAACGAA
>NZ_CAXTGZ010000203.1:0-9647 GCF_964243625.1 uncultured Caballeronia sp. | reverse complement strand
CCGCCACATGCGCATGTTCGAACGCAGCAAGCCCCGCCGGGCCGTACAAGCGCGCCACGCCGCCGAAGCGCCGGGCGCGATCGGGCGCTTCAAACTCCGGCGTCGCGGGGGTAATATTTGAAGCATCGACAGAAGCGGAAATGGCGGTCATAAACGTTTAACGGGCAGGGACACAAGCAAGGAGGCAGAACTGACGCGCTATCACAACGATAGAAGCACATATGAGCAGGAATTCACCGAATTGCGTATTCTGCCTTATCGAAGATTGGACGTCGGATACCAGCCTCCAGTTTTCTGAAAGCAGAATGAAAATAATCGCTCAGGTCACGTCAAATCCTGTTGCACGGCTTCATGACCTGACTCAATAAAGGTCGTGGAAGCATTAACCGTAAAGCGCACGATTTGCAGACCTTGGCTATACTAATGCGATTGAAGTGCTTGCATAAAAAATGACTACCCTCGCTGACCTTCGAAAGAATTATTCCGTCGGATCGCTGGACACATCCGACGTGGATCCGAATCCCATTCGGCAATTCGAAAGCTGGTTTGCGCAAGCGCAGGACGCACAACTCCCCGAACCCAACACCATGACGCTTGCCACCGTCGACGAACACGGCCGGCCATCGGCGCGTATCGTGCTCATCAAGGGCGTCGACGATCGCGGGTTCGTGTTCTTCACCAACTACCTCAGCCGCAAAGGCCACGAGCTCGCCGGCAACGCCGCCGCGAGCCTGCTGTTTTACTGGATCGAACTCGAGCGCCAGGTGCGCGTCGAGGGCTCCGTCGTCAAGACAAGTCCGGAAGAAAGCGACGCATACTTCGCGTCGCGCCCGCTTGGATCGCGAATAGGCGCGTGGGCGTCGGAGCAAAGTGAAGTGATCGAAAGCCGCGCGGTGCTCGAAGCCCGCGAGCGCGATCTGATCGCAAAATACGGTGACAACCCGCCGCGCCCTCCCCATTGGGGCGGCTACCGGCTCGTTCCCGACACTATCGAATTCTGGCAGGGCCGCCCTTCACGGTTGCACGACCGTGTCGTCTATAAACGTGATGCACGCGAGCAAGCGGACAACGGCCAGCAATGGCGCATCGTCCGACTATCGCCTTAGCGCCTGAAGGCGTCTTTAAGCGTGTCTTAAAGCACCTTCACCGAATTTTTGCTTCGCTTGACCGTATCAGACCTTCGCCCGGTTCAAGGTGAACCGACATGAGCGACCCGCGTTGAATCGCGTCTCGTTGCGGCGTGTCCGAACGGATATGGCGAAAGCAGAAAAACATCACCACGTGACGTACCAATGTGCAGTGCAAGCGACCCGGTTTGGCTTCAATTTCATCTGAGCGCGGAGAACAAGCATGTTTTGGGAGAAAAAGCTGACGCAGTGGGTGCAGGACATCCGGGACCGGGCCAACTTGCCCGCACGCCTTGTCCTGTGGGATGGACAGCAACATGACTTCGGAAGTTTCGCGGCGCCGCAAGTCACGTTGCACGTGAAGAGCGCGACTGCCCTGCCTTATCTGCTCGAACCGAGTCTGGACAATCTCGGTGAAGCGTATGTGAAAGGCAAGATCGACATAGAGGGCAAGCTGTCGGACATCATCAACATCGGGTACGGGCTGGCCAGGAACACGGTCACCAGCGCGGGCAAGCTTGCGCGCGTGCGGCGTTACTTCAATCATACGAAGGCGTCGGACAAGAAAGCCATTCAGTACCACTACGATGTATCAAACGAGTTCTACGCGCTCTGGCTCGACAAGAACATGGTCTACTCGTGCGCGTACTTCGAGAACGGCGACGAAGACCTCGCCACTGCGCAGATCAAAAAGATCGATCACATCCTGACCAAGATCCAGTTGCAGCCGGGCCAGCGCCTGCTCGACATTGGCTGCGGCTGGGGCGCGCTCGTCTTGCGGGCAGCGGAGAAATTCGGCGCGCAATGCGTGGGCGTCACGCTCTCGCAGAACCAGTTCGATCTCGCGACCAAGCGCGTGAAAGACGCAGGACTCGAAGACAAGATCGAGATCCGTCTGCAGGATTACCGCGACGTGCAAGGCCAGTTCGACCGGATCACGAGCGTCGGGATGTTCGAGCACGTCGGCCGCAAGAACCTGCCCGGCTACTTTGCCAAGGTGCGTGACCTGCTGGTCGACGACGGCATCGCGATGAACCACGGCATTACGTCGACCGATTACGACAGCGGCGAAACGGCGCTGGGCGGCGGCGAGTTCATCGACCGTTATGTGTTTCCGGACGGTGAGCTGCCGCATATCGGGCTGGCGCTCGAAGCGTTGCAGGAAGGCGGCCTGGAAGCGGTGGACGTGGAAAGCCTGCGCCGTCACTACGCGCGCACGCTCGACATCTGGGCGGAGAATTTCGAAGCGCACGCGGACAAGGCCAAGTCGCTCGTGGACGATGAAAAATTCCGCATCTGGCGCGTGTACCTTGCAGGATGCGCGTATGCGTTCGAAAATGACGACGTCTCGATCTACCAGATCGTCTGCCGAAAGGCCGGGCGCAGCGCGAAAACGCTGCCGTGGTCGCGCCGGTACATTTACGAAAAATCGCTCTGAGTTCAACGCCCGATTCTGCCGCTCCCCATGAACCCGCGTCCGGTGATGAACCGGACGCGGGTTTTGTCGATGTCGATCTGTTCGGTGAGGTTGTCGAGCCGGAAACTGCGCAACCTCCGAGATCGAAGCCAGCCAAAACGGCTTCTCCTCGAGCGAAATCACGCGGCGGCGTTCTGCCTGCCCTCGTCACGCCAGAACTCCACGCGCTCGCCGAACAACTTCCGGCGAAGGTTCATATCGGGACATCGACGTGGTCGTTTCCCGGCTGGCGCGACATCGTGTATGGCGACGAGTATTCGTCGGCCAAGCTTTCCCGCGATGGCCTCAACGCGCTCGGCGCGCATCCGCTGCTGCGGTGTGTATCGATAGACCGCTCGTTCTACGGGCCCTTGTCGGTCGCCGATTACGCCCGCTATGCCGGCCAGGTCCCGGCGCATTTCCGGTTTATCGTCAAGGCGCCCGCCTCGGTGACGGACGCCACCGTCCGCGGCGACAAGGGCATACCCGCAGGCGACAATCCCGCATTTCTCGACGCGGGCATCGCGATCAGTGAGTTCGTGGAGCCTTGCATTGCCGGTCTGGGCGAGAAGGCGGGCGCGCTCGTATTCCAGATTCCGCCGCTTCCGGACGCGATGATCGTCGATCCCAGCCTTTTCCTCGATCGATTGTCCGCGTTCTTGCAGGCTTTGCCGGCGCTGCCCGGCGAAAGTTGTTATGCCGTCGAGCTGCGCGACGCCATCATGTTGACGCCGCGTTTCATCCGCGTCCTGCGCGATGCCAACGTGCGCTATTGCGTCGGCATCCATGCACGCATGCCTGATCCGAGGCGTCAGGCAAAGGCGCTCGCGCTGCTCGATGAAGGTGGAATGGGTCCGCTGATCGTGCGCTGGAGCCTGCATGGCGGCTTCAAGTACGAACAGGCGAAAGCCAAGTACGAGCCGTTCGACAAACTCGTCGATGAAGACCCCGACACGCACGAAGCACTCGCCGAACTCGCCGTTCGATACGCACTCGCGGGCCAGCCTGTGGTGATTGCGGTGAACAACAAGGCCGAGGGATCGGCGCCGCTGACCTGCTTCAAGATCGCGCGCAACCTCGTTGCCGCGCTGCCGATCTGGCTTGGAAAAAAATAAAGCGGGCTTCAGTTTCCCGAAGGCCGCCTGATCTTGCTATGCGCCGGCAGTCATCAACGCTTGAGCCTGCTGGCAAATTTCTGCCTGAACTTCGCTACCTTCGGCGCCACCACGAACGCGCAATATCCCTGGTTCGGATGCTGTTCGAAGTAGTTCTGGTGATAGTCTTCGGCCGGATAATAGTTGCCGTTCAGCGGCGTTACTTCGGTCACGATCTTGCCGTCGAAGATGCCGCCCTTCTGCAGTTCATCGATCACACCCAGCGCGATTTTCCGTTGTTCTTCGGAGTGCGTGAAAATGCTCGACCGGTACTGCGTGCCAACGTCATTTCCCTGACGGTTGAGCTGGGTCGGATCGTGCGTCGCGAAGAAAATCTCCAGCACTTCCTTGTATCCGATAACAGCAGGATCGAAGTCGACCTTGATGACTTCGGCATGCCCGGTCGTGCCGTCGCACACTTGTTCGTACGATGGGTCCTTCACCTGCCCGCCGGCGTAACCCGACTCCACCGACACCACCCCTTCCACGCCCAAAAACACCGCTTCCGTACACCAAAAACACCCGCCGCCGATGGTGGCGGTTTCGCGTTTCGCCTGCTCGTCATGTTGCGTCATGCTGGCTCCTGGTTCGTGTTCCGCAGTCACCCAAATGCGTGCGGAACCCCTTTGAATCAACCCTGCCAGCTTACTGGTTTTCGTGTATCCATGCTGCCCGTGAGACTTATGACGCGGCGGCTTCATTATTAGCGGCGTAGTCGATTCCGATAGAATCGCAACAACTGCAATCCTCCGATGACATCGAAACCGAACCATCCTCAATGAAACGCGCTAATCCGCCGAATTTCGATGCAACCGCTTTTCGAGACGCACTGAGTCAGTTCGCGACCGGCGTCACCGTCATCACGACGCGCGCCGCGTCCGGCCAGTTGATCGGCATCACGGCCAGCTCGTTCAATTCCGTCTCGCTCGATCCGCCGCTCGTGCTGTGGAGCCTCGCGACGAAGTCGGCATCCATGCCCGTTTTCCAGGCCAACAGTCACTACGTGGTCAACGTGCTCGCCGCGACGCAAGTCGATCTGTGCAAGCGCTTTGCGACGGTCAAGGGCGACCGTTTCGCAGGGGTATCGCACGCGGCCGGGGACACAGGCATGCCCGTGCTCGATGGCGCGCTCGCCTGGTTCGAATGCCACAACCGCAGCCGCTATCAGGAAGGCGACCACGTGATCTTCGTGGGCCAGGTCGAACGATGCGGCGTGCACGAAAACGCAGCGGAACTAGCCCCTCTGGTATTCCAGGCGGGGCAATTCCATACGATCGGGTCGTTGTAAAACGCGTTGCGAAGCTCAGTTCGTGCGATCGATCAGCGCGACCGGTACGCCGGCTTCGTCCTTCATGGTCTGAAGCACGATATTCGAGCGAATGTCGATCACGCCCGGCGCCTTGTAGAGCTTGCTCAGAATAAAGTCTGAGTAATGTTTCAGGTTATGTGCGAGGACGCGAAGCACGTAATGCGTGTCGCCCGTCACCACGAACGCGCCGACCACTTCCGGCCATTCGCGCACCGCAGCCGCAAATTTCTCGTGCCAGTTTTCCTGGTCATTGCGCATGGACACGTGAACAAACGCCTCCAGTTCCACGCCAAGCCGTTCCCGGTCCAGACATGCGCGATAACTCGCGATCACCCCTTCTTCCTCGAGCAACCGCATGCGGCGCAAGCACGCCGATGGCGATAGCGAAATCCGTTCGGCCAAATCGAGGTTGCTGATCCGCCCATCTTCCTGCAATACCGACAAAATACGGCAATCCGTTGCGTCGAGCGAGAACCCTGTCATTTTTTAGTCTCCCTGCGGCTGTTTCATCGAATTATGTTCTAAGAGCGGCCCCTTTGGGAGGTTTTTTCTAAATCACGTTTCGAGGATTCGGACCTTAAACCAGCCGCGCCGCCAGTGCGCGGAGCTTTGGGCCGATGACATCTCGAAAATAAATTTCATCCATCGACGATGCGGGACCGCTGCTGCTCAGCACCAGCCAGCGACCGTTGCGGAGATCGCGTACGGGTGCGGCGATCGCATTTACATCGGCGTGCCAGTCACGAAACGAATAGCAACAGCCATCGCGAGCGTAGTCGGAGATCGCATCCCGGGCGGCTTTCACCAATCGCGCGCCGTCTTCGCCGTTTTTCTGCGCCGTTGCGCCAAGTTCGTCCAGCAATGCGGCTTGCAGGTCCGGTTCCTGCACGGCGAGATACGCGCGGCCCATGGAACTGGTGAGCATCGAAAGGCGCGATCCGGGCGCGAGACCGAGCGTGAGCGCAGTCTCGCTGCGGATCGTTTCCAGATAGATCATATCGAGTCCATCGCGGCAACCGAGCGATACCGCCGCCCCAATCTCCCGCGCCAGCACGCGCATGTGCGGCCGCGCCAGTTCGAGCGCGTCCGCGCCGGCGAGTAATGCAAAGCCGAGCGACAGCACGCCTGTATCAAGCGCGTACTTGCCGGCGGGTTCATCGAAGCGCAGGTAGCCGAGCGTTGTTAGCGTATAGGCAAGACGATTGACGGTTGCCTTGGGAAGCCCCGTCCGTTCGACGAAATCGCGATTTCCCAGCAAGGTTTCGCCCGGACGGAACGCCCGGAGCAATTCCAGGCCGCGAGCAAGCGCCACGACAAAACGGCGTTCATCGACTCCATCCAATGAACCCGGTGGATCGGTTATCCCGATGGAACTCGTAGGCATCGGATGCTAGACTCGGTCATTAATTTGCAAAACATTGTTCCGCTTAGCGGAACATCAGTCAAGTCCAAAAACTTGGAATCATAGGAACAGGAGAACACCATGGCCGATGCCGCCCGTTTCAGTTGGGAAGATCCGTTGCTGCTCGACCAGCAACTAAGCGACGAAGAACGCATGATCCGCGATGCCGCGCACGCCTACGCGCAGGACAAGCTGCAGCCGCGCGTGCTCGAAGCGTTCCGCAATGAACGCACGGACGTCGAGATCTTTCGTGAAATGGGCGAACTCGGCTTGCTCGGCCCGACCATCCCCGAACAATATGGCGGCCCAGGGCTGAACTACGTCAGCTACGGCCTGATCGCACGCGAAGTGGAACGCGTGGATTCGGGCTACCGGTCGATGATGTCCGTGCAGTCATCGCTGGTCATGGTGCCGATCAACGAATTCGGCACCGACGCGCAAAAGCAAAAGTACCTCCCGAAGCTGGCGACCGGCGAATGGATCGGCTGCTTTGGCCTGACCGAGCCGAACGCGGGCTCCGATCCGGCCAGCATGACCACGCGGGCCAAAAAGGTGGATGGCGGCTTTTCGCTGTCGGGCCAGAAGATGTGGATATCGAATTCGCCTATCGCCGATGTCTTCGTGGTCTGGGCGAAGCTCGAAGAAGACGGACGCGACCAGATTCGCGGGTTCATCCTGGAGAAGGGCTGGAAGGGACTCACCGCGCCCGCGATACACGGCAAGGTCGGTCTGCGGGCATCGATAACCGGGGAAATCGTGATGGACGAAGTCTTCGTGCCGGAAGAAAACCTGATGCCGAACGTGAGCGGGCTCAAGGGACCGTTCACGTGCCTGAACTCGGCGCGCTACGGGATCGCGTGGGGCGCGCTCGGTGCGGCCGAAGCCTGCTGGCACATGGCGCGGCAATACACGCTGGATCGCAAGCAGTTCGGGCGTCCGCTCGCTGCGAACCAGCTCGTCCAGAAAAAACTTGCGGATATGCAGACCGAAATCACGCTGGGGCTTCAAGGCGTGCTGCGCCTCGGCCGCATGAAAGACGAAGGCACGGCGGCGGTCGAGATCACCTCGATCATGAAGCGCAATTCGTGCGGGAAAGCGCTGGACATTGCGCGTCTTGCGCGTGACATGCTCGGCGGCAACGGCATTTCGGACGAGTTCGGCGTGGCGCGCCATCTGGTGAATCTCGAAGTGGTGAACACGTACGAAGGCACGCACGATATCCACGCGCTGATTCTGGGCCGCGCGCAAACCGGGATCCAGGCGTTTTTCTGACACCGGCAGCCCGGAAAGGCCATGTAAAAAGCCAACGCCTTTTCAGGCGTTGGCTTTTTATGACTCGTTTTCAACCTGTATTTCGGCAACCAAGTTATTTGTTCGGCTGCGGCGTCAGACGCAGATACGGGCGCACAGCCTTGTATCCCTTCGGGAACTTGCGCTTGATTTCCTCTTCGTCCTTCAGCGACGGCACGATCACCACGTCGTCGCCCTGCTTCCAGTTGCCGGGCGTAGCCACCTGATGGCTGTCCGTCAGTTGCAGTGAATCGATTACGCGCAGGATTTCATCGAAATTGCGGCCCGTGCTCGCCGGATACGTGATCGTCAAACGCACCTTCTTCTGCGGATCGATGACAAACAACGACCGTACGGTCAGCGTGGCATTCGCGTTCGGATGAATCATGTCGTACAGCTCGGACACTTTCCGGTCACCATCGGCGAGGATCGGGAAACCGACGTTGGCTGCCTGTGTTTCGTTAATGTCCTTGATCCACTCCTTGTGCGATTCCACGTTGTCCACCGACAATGCGATCGCCTTCACATTGCGTTTTTCGAAGTCGCCGGCCAGCTTCGCGGTCAGGCCAAGTTCGGTCGTGCAAACCGGCGTGAAGTCGGCCGGATGCGAAAACAGCACGCCCCAGCTATTGCCCAGCCACTCGTGAAACTTGATGCGGCCGACGCTGGAGTCCTGTTCGAAGTCGGGCGCTGTATCGCCAAGGCGCAAGCTCATGGTGTATCTCCTGAAGTTGGTAGACCGCGATTCTTCTCTTCGCGGCGAAGCTGCAAGTCTGCATTAGCCGGGCCGCTCGTTAAATGAACGAGGCGGTCCGAACAAAAAATTAAAGCATACGTTACTAGACCTGCACAACGAACGAACATTCCGTCAGATCGTCATGCAGTTTTGTAATTTTTCGAGGCATGGCAGAAACATTGGCGGGACGGACGTTGCGGATTTCTCGTAGCTGAAGGATTCGATCTTCTGCTGAGACAGGCCGGAATGGTAGCCCCAAGGCGTTCATGGTCCACGTTTGCATGCATCGGGAACAAAAACTGCAAGCCATGAGTTTCGGGGCCGGATGGACGCTGGTCACCCACCGCTTCTTTGGTACGATTGGCGTAGCCTCACCCGTTTGGAGCCATCAATGTCAGAAATCAATAAGGAGCGATTCATGTCGGATATCAAAACCGTTCTCGCAGACGCCGAAGACCTGTTGAAGCAGGCCGCGAGTGCAACTGGCGAGCGTGCATCCGAGCTGCGCGAGACCGCTCTGACCCGCTTGAAGCAAGCGAAGGAAAAGGCCGCAGATGCGCAGGTCGTGGTCATCGAAAAAGGCAAGAAGGCCGCACGTGCAACTGACGACTTCGTGCACGAACGTCCTTGGGCATCCATTGGGATTGCCGGGGGCATTGGTGTGGTCATCGGCTTGCTGATAAATCGCCGTTAATCGGTTTAATCGCCGTTGTATCGCGGTTTCGTTGTTATGCCGGTTCGCCGCGTAGTTGGCTCTCCCGCTGCTCACGCGAGCGGACCCGGCCCGAACATTGCCTTACAAGCCAGGAGCAGCCGCAGGTTTTTGCCAGCGACTCGCTCGACAGACCGGCTGGATGCTCATCAATCCGCCCGGACATTTTTGCGCCCAAAATAACGCGCTCTTCGCGCTCAAGCCATGACGACAGAAAGGCAATATCAGCACGATACGCAAGGGCCGTTGCGCCGCATTGTCACTTCCGTGTTCGCCATATTCGAAACTCGCCTGGAGCTGATCGGCATCGAGCTCGCGGAAGAAAAGGAGCGGCTGATCGGCGTACTGTTCCTCGGTCTTGCCGCCATGATGCTCACCATGATGGCACTCATCACGCTCACGGTGCTGGTCGCGATCGCGTTCTGGGACACCTACCGGTGGCAATCGCTCGCGGGGATCAC
>NZ_CAXTGZ010000202.1:0-9704 GCF_964243625.1 uncultured Caballeronia sp. | reverse complement strand
CGGGAAATCGGCAAGGAAGTCGGTGTGTCCAGCGCGAGCATCCATCATCACTTTCCGACGAAAGGCGATCTTGGCGCAGCGCTTGCGCAGCGTTATACGGAAGACGGCGTCGCCGCGTTCGAGCAAATACTCGCGTCGTCCAGGACGGTGCGCGAGTGCATCGACGCTTATGCGGGGATATTCCGGGCAGCGTTAGTGAACGAGAACCGGATGTGCCTTGTCGGACTGATGTCTGCGGAGCATGACGACTTGCCCGACGAGGTGCGCGCGGAAGTGAATCGCTTCATCAGTGTCAATGTCGCATGGCTTGCCGAAGTGCTGTCCCGCAGGAAAACCAAGGCGAGCAAAGAGGCGATTCAGCATCAGGCGCTTGCGATATACGCAGCGATCGAGGGCGCTCAGCTTGTCGCTAGAGGCCGGGGAAACATCGCGTTATTTGATCAAGCGGTGGCGGCCTACCGCGCCGCCGGATTGATTCCGTGAGGTGTTCCGCCTGATCTATAAACGCGTGCATTCGAGCTAAAAAGAATGCACGCGCAAGCGGTCACGGGGTGAACGTATCTCCGAGCACAACACCTTCACGGCGCGGATCGGTGCCGCCTTGCAGGACGCTCGACTGATTCACGCCCGTACGCAGAATCGTATTGACGCCGCTTGCCTGGGCTGCCGTGGACACGATATGACCCAATGCGGTCAAACCGGTGAGCAACGGATCGTTCGCGCCGCCGTTCGACGTGTTGATGTTCGGATGCTCGCCGCCTACCGTCGTAGTCGGACTATTGCTCGCGCCGAAGTCGACCAGATTCGCCGATTGCTGCGCGTCCAGGCCCCAGTCGAGCACGCCGACAACCGTCTTGACCACATATTGCGGAATCGTGCCGCCGCCGGGCGAACCCGTCGCCATCACGAAGTCGCCCTTCGATCCATCGGCGGCGATCTTGAAGACGAGCGTCGGGGCCATCGAGCTGCGCGGCCGCTTGCCAGGCTGCACACGATTTGCGACGAGAGCGCCGGTGGTATCGGTCGGGCTCGCGGAGAAATCGGTGAGCTGGTTGTTTAGCAGGAAGCCGTTGGTCATGTGAAACGAGCCCATGCTCGACTCCACCGTGGTGGTCGCCGTCACCACGTTGCCGCTACCGTCCACGATGGTGAACTGATTCGTGCCGTGTTCGATCAGCGTTTTATCCACGCCAAGCGGAACCGCGCCGAAGTTGCCTGCCGCAGCGGTGCCCATGCTCTTGTTCAAGTTGATCAACGCAGCGCGGCTCTGCAGATACGGCTTGTTGAGCAACGTGTTCCACGTGCCGCCCGGTGGCGGAATGAAATCGGTATCGGCCACGTACTTGTCGCGGTCCGCATACGCGAGGCGCTCGGCTTCAGTAATCAGGTGGACGCCCTGAACCGTGGGCTTGCCGCCTTCAAGATCGATGGCTGTCGGCTTTTGCTGCTGGAGATTGAAGTTCTCGAGAATCCCCAACGCGGACGCAACCGCAATGCCACCCGACGACGGCGGCGGCATGCCGCAGATCCAGTAGCTGCGGTACGTCGTGCAAATCGGCTCGCGCACCTTTGCCTGATAACCAGCGAGATCGGCGAGCGTGGTCTTGCCCGGCGTGATCTTCGATCCATCGGCGCCGGTAGTCACCGCGATCTTCGTCACGATGTCCTGTGCGATCTGGCCAGAGTACAGCGCATTTGCGCCGTTGTTCGCCATCGCCTGAAGCGTCGCGGCATACGCGGGATTCTTCAGCACCGTGCCCAAAGCCTTGGGCGATCCGTCCGCGTTGAAAAAGTAGGCCGCGGCTTCGGGGTCGCGCTTGAGGCTGCTTGCATTCGATGCAATTGCGCTGGCCAGCCGTCCGCCGATAGGAAACCCGTTGGACGCAAGCGAGATCGCGTCGCCGAACAAGTCTTTCCACGCGAGCTTGCCGTGATCGCGCTGCAGCGCCTCGATAAGACGAGGCACTCCGATCGTACCGATCGAGCGGCCGCTTGCCCGTGCGCTCGGTTGCGGCGCGGAATGGTCGCTGTTGTCATCGACATAACGAAGGTAGTTTTCCGTGGCAGCGTCAGGTGCTGTCTCGCGGCCGTCGTACGCTTGTACCGCTTTCTTCGACGCGTCGTAATAGAGCAGCACGCCTCCCGAACCCAGTCCCGTTGCTTCGGGCACAGTCAGACCCAGTACCGCTTGAACGGCGACGGCGGCGTCGGCCGCGGTGCCCCCTTTCGTGAGCACGCCGCAACCCGCGGCGCTCGCATACGCGTTCGATGTCGTGACCATATAGGTCTTGGAATAAACCGGCTTGAGACCTGTTCGATAACCCGAAGCCGCTTCCGGGAGCGAGGGATCACCCGGCAGATTCGAGCCGATGACAACGCTCGATCCGTTGCTGTCCACGGCGAGACACGCCGTGTTCTGAGTGGGTGTTGTGGAGACCGGTTGTTTGTCGTCCGAGTCACCGCCGCAGGAGATCAGCAGAAGTGTGGCGGCGGACAGGGCTGTTGCGAGAGTCAGGGAGGGGTGGCGTTTCATCGTGCTCCGGCGAGTCCATTTATTGTCGAGTTCTTATGAAGAGAACTGCGGCCTGGGCGGTTCGTCAACGCACGCGCGAGCGGTCTCGCGACACTTGAACGGTGGCGTGGCGCCGCTGGCTGCAGTCGGCATTCGCTCACCGGGACGGTCTCGACAACTGAAGTGCCGGCCCGCAATAAGCCGACAAAATGTTATATGAAACCTTACTTATTTTCTCTAAAAAAATATTATTTTAATGATCGTGCAAAGATTATCGAAAGTAGAAACGCGCACGGCCATCAGGCATGTCCGCGAAATAGCGCGACATCATGCTGAATCGCTCTGCTCAGGCAGTCAGAGGTCTGCGGGTCTGGCCGCGTTCGGTGATCAACGAATCGAAGTCGCCAAGTTGTGAAAAGCGCACGGCCTTGACCTTGCCCATCTTGCTGGTATCGATCACGAGGTGCTTTTCCACGGCGCTCGCCATTGCAGCCTGTTTGATTCCAACTTCATGGAAGTTCCAGCACGTCACGCCGCGCGTTTCATCCACCCCGCCCGCCGACATGAACGCCTTGTTGATCCCCATGCGCTTGAGTGTGTCGATGCTTTCCTCGCTCGCGAACGAATCCGACGACGGAGCATAGACGCCGCCTAGCAGAATCATTCGCACGTTGGATTTGCGGCGCAGGATTTCAGCGATATTGAGCGAATAACAGACCACCGTAAGATGCAGGTCCTCCGGAATCATGCGTGCGAGCGTGGTCAGCGTCGTGCCGCAGTCTATGAAAACTGTTTCGTTGTCCGATACGATTCGCACCGCCGTTGCGGAAGCTTCGGCCTTCGCCTGGGCGAAATGATCCTTTTCCTCGTCGATGGTGTAGCTTGTGTGGTTGGGTACGTCGGAGGTCCGAACAATATAACCGCCGAGATAGGTGAACAAGCCGGGGCTTGCGGCAATGTCACGACGTACCGTCATCTCCGATACATCGAGCAGCGTTGCGGCTTCACGCAAGCGCAATACGCTTTGCTCGCGCAGCGTCTCGGTAAGCGTGCGCAGTCGTTCGTTCTTGGTCATGCGTGGATCAAGCGTGAAAGAAGACGCGCCATTCGCTGGCGGGTTGGACCACCGCGCCCGACAGCACATTGGACATTGGATGCGCTGCCGGGACCCTTCTCAACACAAGCAGCAAGTGATCAGCCGCAGGCGGGCGCGGCCTTCTTGCATGCGTCCGCAAGCGGGGCCGGCGGGTCTTTCTTGAAGACCGTCTTGTAGGCTTCGAGCACATTCGACTGAACGACCGGCAACGACTGCACGCCGATCCATGCAGGCGGCGTCTGGCCGAGAATGGCCTTCATCATCGCCATGGCTTCGGCCACGCCCTGATCGTAGGGACGCTGCGAGCCGGTTGCCTTCAGCGGTCCGCCCTTCGCAATTTCGATTGCCGATTCGAGACCCAGGTCGACGGTCGTCATCGGAATCGTCACACCTTGCGCGCGCATGGACGTGAGCGTGTCGAGCGCCGGCTGGTCCCATACCGCGAAAAGTCCTTTCACGTCCGGATTGCCGGTCAGGAAGTCGCCTGCGATTTGTCCGACCTTCGACGGATCCGTGAACGCGACCTGCTTGATCTTGATGTCCGGACGGTTCTTTTTCATCCAGTCATTGACGGCTTTCGTGCGCTCTGTCGTGCTGAAGTAATCGACGCCAAAATTCACCAGCCCGATCGTACCGCCCTTTGCCACGCACGACGCCAGCACCTTGGCCGCGATCTGACCGTTGCCTTCGCTGTCGGCGGAAACCATGGCGGCATATTGTTCGGGATGCTTGAGACCGGTTGGAACGTTGTCCATGAACACGAGCTTGATGCCTGCCTGCGAGACCTTTTTATAGGTGGCGGCGGTCGCGGTGCCATCGACGGGGATGGAGATGATGCCGTCCGGATGACGCTGAATGGTGTTCTCTATATCCGCAATCTGCTTGTCGACCTGATATTCCGCCGAAGCCACGCCGATCACTTCCACGTTGTATTTCTTGAGCGTGTCCGTGATGCCGGCCACCTGTAATTGCGCCCAGTCGAGGTTCATGGTCTGCATGGAAATGCCGACCTTGTATTTGCCTGCCTTGATCTTGTCTGTTTCGGCGGCGGTGAGCTTGACCGTATCGACCGATGCAGCCTTTTCGCCGTTCGGTCCCTGGCCCACGATGGTTGACGGTCCGATCGATGCCACTGGCAAGCCGGTCACGCATTGCGCGCTCGCGTATGTGGTGCAGAGCGCGGCCACGACGCCGGTCAGCGCAATAACGAAAGTTGATGAACGACGATGATCCATGATTTGTCTCCGTTGATTTTGTGTACTGAGTTTTAACCACACCACCACGGAACCATGCGAAACGTTGTCATGGTTCCTGCATCACGAGTCATCGACGTGCCTCGTTATTTTTTCGTGAAAGCCACCGCCGCCACAATGATCGCGCCCTTGATGACGAGCTGAAGCGACGAACTGACGCCGAGCAGCACCAGACCGTTGTTCAGCGTGCCGATGATCAGGCTCCCCAGCAAGGTTCCAAGCACAAAGCCGCGCCCGCCGAAAAGGCTGCAGCCGCCGAGCGTCACGGAGGCGATGACATCGAGTTCGAGTCCTTGCACCACGTCGGGCCGCGCGGCATGCGAGCGCGCGGCGAGCACGAGCGCCGCAAGACCCGCGAGCGCGCCGGTCAGGACGAAGGTGATCGTTGTCACGCGCCGGATGTTGATGCCGGAGTAGAGCGCGGCGGTCGGATTGCCGCCTGCGGCATAAACCCGTCGGCCGAAGACGCTGTAATGCAGCAGCAAGACGCCGCCGATCACCGCAAGCAGCGTCCACAGAATGGGTACTGGCACGCCGAAGATATCGCCTTCGCCGAAGATCGATACGAACGAGTCGTTGGTGATGATGACCGGCTTCGTGGTGGTGACGAGCAGGGCGAGTCCACGTGCGGCGCTGAGCGTGCCGAGCGTCACGAGAAACGATGGAATGTTCAGCCGCGTCACGACCACGCCGTTGATCGCGCCCACGATCGCGCCGGTCCCGATCCCGGCAATCGCGCCGATGATCCAGTTGTCGCCGAGGTGCGCCATTGCGAGCGCGGCGGACATGCCGGACAGCGCGAGCGTCGAGCCGACTGACAGATCGATCTGCCGCGCGATGATCACGAAAGTCATGCCAATCGCGATGATCGATACAAGCGCCGTCTGCCGCCCGATATTGAGAAAGTTGTCGATGGACAAAAACCACGGCGACGCGAGGCTGAACACGACCAGCAGGATCGCGAAGGCGACATACAGCATGTAGGGCCGTTCGCCCTGCAGCAAAAGCCGCGCGATTCGCAACGCGCGGCTGGGCGGTTGCGCGGTCAGCGGGTCGGACGCGAGCGGCGTGACGGAGTCGTTCATGTTGCAGGCTCTTCCTGGAAACGAGGGAGTTGGATCAGGTGATGCAACGCCTCGGCGTTGCTGACGTTTTCGCGATCGACCGTGTTGACGATGGCGCCGTCCACGACGATCGAAATGCGGTCGCACAGGCGCAGCAGTTCGTCGAGGTCCGACGACACGACGAGCACGCCCGTCCCAGCGCGCGCAGCGTCGTGGACGACGGCGTAGAGCTCTTCGCGCGCGCCGACATCCACGCCGACGGTGGGTTCATCGAGTAAAAGCAGCGTGGGGCGCGGGTTGTTCCATTTCGCAAAAACGACTTTCTGCTGGTTGCCGCCGGAGAGGAATTTCACTTGCGTATTGGGGCCGGGCGCTTTTACCGCGAGCAGTTTCATCGCGCTTTTCGCCTGTCGCGCCGCGGCGTGGCTTTGCAGCCATCCCGCACGCGAAAAAAGCGAGAGCCACGGCAACGTCAGGTTCCGTTCTATCGAATGGTCCAGCACGAGACCTTCGACGTGGCGGTCTTCCGGCACGAGCGCAACGCCAAGCCTGATGGCGGCGGCAGGCGTCAAACGTCCGGCCTGCTGTCCGTTGATCGCAAGCATGCCCTGGGTGACTGCACGAAGCCCGAACAGCGTCTGCAGGATTTCCGTACGGCCGCTGCCAATCAAGCCGGCGAGTCCGTGGATTTCGCCCTGGCGCACCATGAGACTGACGTCGTGCAGACGGTCGTTGCTGACGTTGGTCATGGTGAGGACGGGTTTCGCCTCGAGACCGGAAGCGAGCACGCGCGGCGTGCCCGCCGCAACTTCCCGTGCATGCATTGCGGCATGTCCCGGTCCGACGATCGCCGCGACCAGCTCTTTCATGTTCGTCTGAGCGGTCGTGTAAGAACCCGCGTTGGCGCCGTCGCGGAACACGGTGACGCGCTGCGAAATACGGAACACTTCATTGAGCCGATGCGTCACATAAATCACGCCGACGCCGCGATCCGTCACCGTGCGGATCGCCTTGAAGAGGATCTCTTCTTCGCCGCCGGTGAGGGCGGACGTGGGTTCATCGAGGATGAGCACGCGCACGTCGCCCATCAGCGCCTTGCAGATTTCCGTCATTTGCCGATACGCGAACGGCAGTGATCCGACCATCGCGCGCGGATCGAGCGGAATGCCATGCGCCTTCAGAAATTCGCCGACGTGCGCCATGAGTTCGCGTTTCTTGACGAAGCCGAAGCGCGTGCGCGGCTCGCGGCCGAGCATCAAATTCGCGCCGACGGACATCGATTCGACGAGGCTCAGATCCTGGTAGACCACGGCGACGCCGGCATCGCGCGATTTCGCGGGGGAATCGAACGCGACGCGTGCGCCGTCGATCTCGATCACGCCCTGATCGCACGCATGTACGCCGCTCAGGATCTTGATGAGCGTCGATTTTCCAGCGCCGTTTTCGCCCAGCAGCGCGTGGACTTCCCCAGGAAGCACCTCGAGATTCACGCCGCGAAGCGCCTGCACGCCACCAAATCGCTTGGTGACGCCGGCCACGCGTATCAACGGCGCGGCCATATCCGGCGATAAAGCGGCCACGGATGGCTCACTCATGTCGCATGTCTCCTTCGTCAGGACGATGCCTGCGATTTTTTGTGCGTTGCGAGAAAAAGCACGCTTTGTTGTCAACTTCCCATCGTGCGGATGATGGATCGATAACATTTGATAGCTACATACTCGGCCCGCAGGAGCGAAGATGTAATAAGTGCATCTTCTAATGTGAAGATCCTGACTTTCCTGTTAGTTTGAATTGCTCGGATTTTTGCTTGCGGTCGGCCGGAGTCGCCGGCGAAATGATTAGTAACCATTGAGTAACCAAATCGGGCCGGATTTGCTCTATTTTCGTGACTTCAGTTTCCTTGGATCGTCACGAAATGAACTCAGGCAAGTTACTCAGCGCAGCCGTGCTCGGCGGCGTGGTGTTGGTCAGCGGTTGCGCGGTCGTGCCGCCGAGCGGGCCGAGTGTTGTTGCGTTGCCGCGTTCGGGCGAACCGCTCGCGACTTTTCGCGCGGACGACTACGAATGCCGTAATTACGCGTATCAGTCAGGTAATCCGCAAGGTGCGGCGCAAGCGGCGACCACGAACAGCGTCAACAGCAGCGTGCTGGGCACGCTCGGTGGGGCGGCTGCGGGTGCGTTGATTGGTGCGGCGGCGGGCAATGCGGGAGCGGGCGCGGCGATTGGCGCCGGCAGCGGATTGTTGCTTGGAAGCGCGGCGGGTGCGAACAGCGCCCAGTATTCGGCGGCAGGCCTGCAAGGTCAATACGACGCGGCTTACGCGCAGTGCATGACATCGAAGGGCAACACGATTCAGCAGCCGCAAGTCTATGCGCCGCAGCCGGTCTACTACGCACCGCCGCCGCAGTATTACGCGCCGCCACCGCCGGTTTATTACGCGCCGTATCCGTATTATTGATTGATATTTGTAACGGCTCGTCAGTTGCGCACGCAACGGAACCCGGCATACACATACTGATAGTGCGCCTGGAACCAGTTGCGAAAACTCGGTCTGAGCATGCATGCCGCCGTGCGTGGCGAGCCGCCTTTGAGCACGTAATGCTGGTCGTCGTAGAAATTCGCCGAGTAGCCCAGATAGAACGAGAACGGTTCGAACCCGGGTAATGGCCCGAACGGGGTCGATGTCCATTCCCAGCCATTGCCGAACTGTCCTTCCACGCCGGCCGCGCTGCGGTTTTCCGGATGCGCCTGAACGGGAGACGGTTCCCATCGGCGGAAATCGAAGTTGCCAGTTTGCGCGTGGGGCGCACCTTCGGCGGCGCGTTGCCATTGCGCTTCGGTTGGCAACGACTTGCCCGCCCATTTTGCGTATGCGCTGGCTTCGGCATGGCTCACGTAGACGGGCCAGTCAGCCGGAAGGTCAATCTCGTCGAACATGGTTCGCAGTTTCCACGCATCCGCATTCGATGAATCCCGGACCCAGAACGCGGGTTGATCGATGCCTTCCTGCTCGATCCACGCCCAGTCGGCATCGCGCCAGAGATCGCGGTTCGAATATCCATCTGCCCGGATGAAGTCGAGCCAGTCGGCATTCGTCACCATATTGCGGTCGATCTCGAATGCCGGCACGTCCACCTTGTGTTCTCCAAACTCGTTGTCCCAGCCGAATGTTCCGCTTTCGCGCGTAAGGCCGAGCGTGGCCGTGCCCGCGGGCACGTGGACCATTTCGCGTTTTGAGCCGGTATCGAGGGGATGCCGCGCGTCCTGCTCGGTTACCTTCGGGCCAGTTTTCTGGTGTAGCGGCAACTGGTGCAGCATGTACGCAAGCGTCTCGGCATGCATCAGCCGATGCTCGATCGCAACTTCCAGCAACGTCTCCGGCTTGATCGCCGGCTCGACGAAACTGCCGTCCTTGTCTGCACCGTTTGAAATTTCGACGGGGTCAAAGCGCGCATCGATGTCATCGCGAATACGCTGCACATATGCGCGGATCTCTTCCAGCGTCGGCCAGTCTTGCGGCTGGTCGGTTGGCAGGCCGCCGTCGACAGGATCGATACCGAACGCGAACAACTGATCGAACTCTGCATTGGGACTGGGCAGGTCGAAAAGGCGCTGATCGAAGAGATTCCGGTCGAACGCTTCCAGGTGACCAATGTAAAACACGATCCGATGCCGTTCGGCAATGGGCCGTTCATAC
The DNA here is from genome assembly GCF_964243625.1 of uncultured Caballeronia sp. Taxonomy (NCBI): domain Bacteria; kingdom Pseudomonadati; phylum Pseudomonadota; class Betaproteobacteria; order Burkholderiales; family Burkholderiaceae; genus Caballeronia; species uncultured Caballeronia sp. The sequence continues at coordinate 82 of NZ_CAXTGZ010000202.1, read as the reverse complement.
AGGAATTCGGGCTTGACGACGGCGAACAGCGCGTCGGTTGCCTGGCGCGCTTCGCGCAGTCGGGCGAGCAGCGGATGCAACG
>NZ_CAXTGZ010000201.1:1812-9710 GCF_964243625.1 uncultured Caballeronia sp. | reverse complement strand
CAATGCGGATCTGGTTGGCGGTATCGGTTTCGTCCTTGATGCCGTTCGTGATCAGGTCGAACTGGCTCGGATTATGTTTCTGGTAATCCTTGGCGCCGGTTTCCATGGTCAGGAAAAACTCGTTTGCAAGCGATTTCATCACGAGCGCGACCTTGGGCTTATGCGCGGTCTGAGCGGCGGCACCGGTCGAATACATCGACAAAGGCAGCGCAGCGCAAGCGCCAAGCGACAGCGCGATGGAAAGAAAGCGGCGGCGCAGCGCTGGTTTTACGGTCTTGTCATGTGAGTTCATGCAACGAATCTCCTGGATTGTTCGAGTTGTCGGATGTCGGGTAGGACGGCGTTGAACCTATGACGCGTAGAACCTGTAGAACGGCTCAACCGGCTGTATGGCCGACAGCCGCGCGCCCCAAGCGTGGATGTTTCCCCGGCATGCCGCAATTGCTGTTGCCCCTGATTTCAGCACACCCGCTCATTGACCCAGATCCACATGACGCAGCCATCACAGTTCATCGACGGACTGGCCTTCCACCTGCTTGTCGATGATCTTGCGCGCATAGTCGATCCCGGCCCGTGTTGCTTCGATAGGACTTTCGAACGGTTCCTGGTCCGGCACGCCGAACATCTCCGATCTGCCGCTCTCGCCCGCCGAGCTGCGCGAAATGGTCACGACGATATCGAAATGGCGCGGGCCGTCGTCGGGCTCGTCGCGCTCCTTCGCGCGCCGCAACGCCTGGACGCTGATTTCAAAACCTTTGTAGTGATCTGACAAGGGGCTGGTCATGCGCGACTCCTTCAACGGTTGGAACAAGCGGGTCTGCAACATTTCGAAAACCGCAATGTGGCGACGCTGCAACGCGGCATGGCGTGCGGACAGCCAGCGGCAAGCACCGGCGAAATTGTAAGCCTGCAACAGTCGATTGCCGTCATCGTGAAGCACAAGCTTACAACCTTGATCGTGGTACAGCGATGACCGTTCTTCCGCTTCCATGCGCCGATGCGCGAGCGCAGGTTTTCATGCTGTATCGGTACGAAACCGTACGGCATTTGTAGGGCTTTTTGCCATAATGAGGCGCCGAAGCATATATGTCGTTCGGCGAACGCCAGTCCTGGATTTCGACCGGCGTCACCTTGCAGCACGTCATCCATCCAAAGAGGGAGCATCGCCATGAAGATCCGGGCAACCATGACAGCGTTGGCACTGGGCGTAGCGTTAAGCGGGAGCTTCGCTGCAACGCCAGCGTTCGCGCAGAACAGCCAGCAGTCGAAAATGAGTACTTGCAACACGCAAGCCGCCGGCAAGAAAGGCGACGACCGCAAGGCTTATATGAAGGACTGCCTTTCATCGGCGCCAGTTGCTGCAGCTGCACCCATGACCCAGCAGCAAAAAATGACGGCATGCAACAAGACTGCTACCGGCAAGAAAGGCGATGAGCGAAAGGCGTTCATGAAAGACTGCCTGAGCAACAAGGGATAAGCCACAGCGAGGTGACGCGGGTCGTTACCGCGCAAGCCGCGCGCCTTCGGGCCCGCGGCTTTTTTATCGATCGACCGACTAAAACCCCCCCGCGGCAGAACGTCACAAAGCATCGCGAGGCGTGGCAAAGGGTCGCAAAGCCGGGAAAACCCGCACCCGCTCTTATTGCAGCGCACCTACGGTCATGCTACGCGCCACGCGGTTTATCTCATAAGATGACGCGGAGGCGGCCCTGCCCTAAGACACAAATACGACATTCAAGCGCTACGGGTCCGCCAGTCTTGCCGGTTTGCAGCACTGCAACGGACGGAGGCCCGAGGATGGTGTGGCGATATAAAAACCGCTGGTTCAGGCGGTGGCTGGTGCTGATCGTCTTCTGGGCGGTCCCGGTGATGATCGTGGCAGCAAATGAAATCCGCGAGCAACTCGCTTATGACTCCGCGGACCTGTCACACACGCTTTCAACCTGGTCGTTCACCGATACCCAACGCGCGCAGCCCGCAGCTCAACGCTGCCACGGTCCAATCGATGAAGCGCGAAGCGCCGGATGTCCTCCAGACATGCTGGCTGCGAAAACCGCTTTGGACCAGCAGGCCATCGCCCAATATGCGACACGCAAAGGCGTGCTGTTCGGCTATCTCTGGACTGCCTTCGTTGGATACTGGGTGGTCCCGGCCATCACGCTTTTCGTGCTCGGTGCGATCATCGGTGTGATTCGTCGATCATTGCGTCATCCGATGAAGAAAAACGACGTTCAATCCACGCACGAACCCGCTCACAAAAGCACACACGTCGCCAAACCATGAGACCGCGAATTTGCGTTGTGACAACAAAACCGCTTCTTTTCGACCAAATCATCCCATCTTTCAAACTTATTTTTACGGGTAAGTTTGACCGTAACTCGCCTTTCCTCGTTGAGGTGGCCCGTATTTTGCGCAGTGCAGATCTGCCGGACGGGAGCACAAAATGTTTCACACAAACAAGCGGGTTCTCGCTCGGCCAAGCGGCGGGCCGCTCCAGGTCAAAATTACCTCACCGGATCGTGCTATCGTGCTGAAGCCCAAGCGGGGCAAGGCTTTGCGCGGTCAGCGAAGGTGTTGTTAAACGACCTGCTGTGTTATAAATCGCCCTGCTGGAACACTCGTTAGATGGGGTTTCCCAAAAAACCACGATGGAGAAAACGATGCAAAGACGAAACTTCATGATCAAATCGACCGCCGCACTTGCAATGGGCGGCTTCGCGCTGGCCGGTTGCACGACGACGTCGAACCAGGGCGCACAAAAGACGGCCGGCGACGCGGACGCACGCCGTTCAATCGACTCGGATATCGATGCGACCATGCAGCGCCTGTACGTTACGGCCAAAGGCTCACGCGAACTCGTGGGCAAGGCGCGCGGCGTGCTGGTGTTCCCGTCGGTAATCCAGGCGGGCTTCATCGTGGGCGCGCAGTACGGCAAGGGCGCGCTGCGAGTGGGCGGCAGCTCGGTCGGCTATTACAGCACGACCTCGGGTTCCATCGGCTTGCAGGCTGGTGCGCAATCCAAGTCGATCATCTTCCTGTTCATGACGCAGGACGCACTCGACAAATTCCGCAATACCGACGGCTGGTCGGTGGGCGGCGATGCATCCGTCGCACTGGTCAAGATGGGCGCAAACGGCAACATCGATTCGACGACAGCAACCGCGCCGGTCGAAGTGTTCGTGCTGACGAACGCCGGCCTGATGGCCAATCTGTCACTGGAAGGCACGAAGGTCTCGCGTCTGTCCATCTGAGGTTTCCAAGCCTGTCTTGTTGACGTGATGCCGCAAAAAAACCGCCGCGCAGCCCGACCCGAAAGGTCGTACTGCGCGGCGGTTTTGTCTTGCGTGGTCCTTTAGCTCGTGGCGCTGTCGATCAGCTTGAGCCGGGAGCGCTTCTGCGCCCTCACAACGGCCTGATAAGCATCCACGTACTGTTGCGCCATGCGGTGCGACGTGAAGCGCTCCTCGAAGCATTTACGCACGCCTGCGCGGGAGATGGTGTGCAGCCGGTTCACGGCGGCAACCGCGCCAATCTCGTCCTCGACAATAAACCCCGACACGCCCTCGTCCACCACTTCCGGCACCGCGCCGCGGTTGAAAGCGATTACCGGCGTGCCGCATGCCATGGCTTCGATCATCACAAGGCCAAACGGCTCGGGCCAGTCGATCGGGAACAGCAGCGCGTGGGCGCCGGAGAGAAAATCGGCTTTCTGATGGTCATCGATTTCACCAATGAACTCCACATACGGCAGCTTCATCAAGGGCGCAATTTCGCGCTCGAAATACTCGCGATCGGCCGAATCCACCTTCGCCGCAATCTTTATCTTCATGCCGCAACGTCCGGCTATACGAATGGCGGTATCGACGCGTTTTTCCGGCGATATGCGCCCGAGAAACGCCAGGTAGGTCTGGTCGACCGGCTGCGGCATGTATCGCTTTTCCGGCAGCCCGTGATACACGGTTGACAACCACTTTGCCTGTGGCAATGGATGGCGCTGCGAATCCGAGATCGAGATGACCGGCGCGGTGTTGAAGGTGTTGAAAATCGGCTGCTGCTCCGGCAAGTCGAGCCGGCCATGCAGCGTGGTGACGAACGGCGTGTCCTGCCGCTTGAAGAGCGAGAACGAGTAGTAATCCATGTGGAAATGCAGGACGTCGAAGTCGTCGGCGCGACGGCGAACCATTTCCATCAGCAGCATATGTGGCGCAATCCGGTCCCGGATAGCCGGGTCGAGCCGCAACGCGCGTGGCCAGACGGCTTCGAGCTTGGCCATGGTCTCGGAGTCGCCCGAAGCGAACAGCGTGACATCGTGCCCGAGCTCGACCAGCGCCTCGGTGATGTACGACACGACCCGCTCGGTTCCCCCATACAGCTTGGGCGGCACCGACTCGGTCAGGGGTGCTATTTGTGCAATTCTCATTGTTCTCGTCTCCACTCGGTCTTACGTCGCCGTGATCTTTAGCCGGTGCAATGCCGGATAAGCACGGTCGCCGGTCGTCACGCGCGAGCATTCCTCTTGTAATGACGACACCCGCATTATTGGCCGTGAATGCGCTGGCGTTTGCAAAACTTTCACTTTCATGACGCTGTTACAGTCACGAAACACACGTTTTGCAACGTTACATCGGCGTTTTTGGACCGTTTCTTGAGTGGTGAGAACGTTTTTTTGATTACCGCTTATTTCGTCTTCGACGACGGTTTGCCCTTTTGGACACCGCGAAGGTCGGCGAGAAACGAGTCGCGCCACACGCCGAGATCGTACTTGCGCAGCATTTTCATGTTCGTCTCATAGCGCTCGCGACGCTCGGCAAGCGGCATGGATAACGCGCGCCCGATCGCTTCGCTCATGCCGACGATATCGTGGGGATTGACCATGATAGCGCCCGTCATTTCGTCGGCGGCGCCGGCGAACTGGGACAAGACGAGCACACCGGGATCGTCCGGATTTTGCGCCGCAACGTATTCCTTCGCGACGAGGTTCATGCCGTCGCGCAACGGCGTGACCAGCCCGATCTGCGATTCGCGGAACAGCGACATCAGCTTCCACCGGTCATACCGCTGGTTCATGTAGCGGATCGGCGTGTAGTCGAGACCGGAGTAGCGGCCATTGATGCGCCCGGCCTCATACTCGAGGTTATGGCGGATTTGCTGGTAGGTATCGACGTCGGAGCGTGTTGGCGGCGCAATCTGCACGAGCGTGACATTGCCGCGCCATTCCGGCGATTTCTCAAGGAAATGCTCGAAAGCCTTGAAGCGCTCGACCAGCCCTTTTGAATAATCCAGCCGGTCCACGCTCATGATGAGCTTGCGTCCTTCAAGACTCTGCTTCAGATCCATCACGTCCTGACGTGCTTCGCCACGCGTGGCTTGCTCGGCGATCTCATCGGGGAAAATGCCGATCCGGTACACGCCCGTTTTCAGCTTTCGGCCAAAGGCTTCCACCTGACCATCCGCGCTTGCCGTGCCATGCGCGTGACGCACGATGTAGTCATGAAACGCAGCCTGATCGCCGGGGGTCTGGAAACCCACCACGTCGTAGCAGCATAGTGACTTGACCAGTTCCTCGTGCGGCGGAATGTTGAGCAGGATCTGGGGCGACGGAAACGGGATATGCAGGAAAAAACCCATCCGGTTGGTGACGCCTTCAGAGCGCAGCGCTTCGCCGAACGGGATCAGATGGTAGTCGTGGACCCAGATGACATCGTCGGGCTGCAGCAGCTTGATCGCACGGTGCGCCAGCCAGGAGTTCACCCTTCTGTATCCGGCGTATTCGTCGCGGTCGTAGACAGCCAGATCGTTTCGATAATGGAAGACCGGCCAGAGCGTCGCGTTCGAAAAACCGCGGTAATACTGGTCGTAATCCTTTTTCGGCAAGCCAACGGTCGCGAATGTGACCGCGCCATCCTGTTCGAGCTTCGGGCCCTGGTTCGCGACCGTGTCGCTCACCACGTCGCCGCTCCAGCCGAACCACACGCCGCCACTGTCCTTCAGCGCGCCGAATACACCCACGGCGAGGCCGCCGGCGGAGCCTTTGGTTTCTGTCGGTGAAGCAACTCGGTTCGATACAACGACTAGACGGCTCATTCCTGGAATTCCTTTCTTGGTTCGTGACGTCCGGGTTTTCGGGTCCATCCCGAAATAGTAGTGAGTTTGGCCCCGGGCGGCGGCCTCAGTTCAAACTTTGTCCGGATCTTGAAGTCGGATGCGGCGTTCAGCGCCGCTCGCCCGCGCTGGCAGGCTCGGGCGCTGTCGATGCCGCCGAATGCGCCGTCGGATCCGGGCCATGCCGCTCTCCGCGGCTAGCCACCGGATCGGCTTCCGTATTGGCCGTTCCGCGTACTGGCGGCCGGATCGCGCTGCTTGCCTGCGTCCGGTCCAGCGGCGCGACGAAATCGACATGCTCGCCCTCCGGCGCCAAATCCGCCCGCGTGCGCGGCAGGAACTGCGGGAACTCGGCTTGGGCAAAGTTCAGCAGACCTTCGCGCACGCGGCATCGAAGGTCGAAGTTCAGGCCGGAATCGAAGGAACTGACGAGCACGCGAATCTGCATCGACTTTTCGGTGGCGTCGGTGACCTGAAGTACCTGCACGCGGCCATCCCATTCCGGCGCATGCTCGAGGATACGTTCGAGCTCTTCGCGCAATGGCGCCATCGGCATGCGGTAATCGACGTAGAAAAACACCGTCCCGATGATCTGCGAACTATTGCGCGTCCAGTTGGTAAAAGGGTTCTCGATGAACCATTGCAGCGGCACGATCATGCGCCGCTGGTCCCAGATCCTGATGGATACGTAGGTGCCCGTGATTTCCTCGACGCGGCCCCATTCGCCCTGGATCACGACGACGTCGTCGAGCCGGATGGGCTGCGACAACGCGATCTGCAAGCCGGCAATCAGGTTGCCGAGCACCGGCCGCGCGGCAATACCGGCGACCAGGCCCGCCACGCCCGCCGACGCCAGCAAGCTCGCGCCGATCTGCCGCACGGCCGGAAACGTCATCAACGCGCCACCAAACCCAATGATCACGATGACCACCATCACGGAGCGCGCCAGCACGCGTGCCTGCGTGTGTATCCGGCGGGCCTGCAGATTATCCTTGGAGTCGAGCGGATGGGCCTGAACCAGCGCCTCCGCCACGGCGCCGACCGAACGCACGGCGAGCCACGTCAGCGCGACAATCAACGAAAGGGTCAGCAGGTCGCGCAAGGCGGCGGCGAAGGGCAGCGAATCCGGCGCTTCGACCAGCACAAAGCCGAGCGCGAGGATGATGAGGAGCGCGAGCGCGGGTTTATCGATGAAACGCAGGACCACGCTCATCAGCGGGTACGGCCGCGCGATGCGCACGAGAATCCGTGCACCGACGCGATGTACGCCGATGGCAAACAGGACCGCAAGTGCTGCTACGACAATGGCGCCGGGCCAGGTGTTGAGCGGCGCCGAAGCGATGCGCTCGAAGGTATCGAAATTGATCATCTTCGTCGTGGAATCAGCCTTGAGAAGGTGGATACGACGGGATTTGCAAAAGGCCGGTTACATGACCGGCGTATTGCAGTGCAGCAAATGCTGTGCCCGGCTGATCAGGCGGCGGGCATCAGAGGGGCGCACAGCCAAGGAACGCTTACTTTTCCGCCTTGCACGGAAAGGCTTTACCCAAGCCCAGGGAAACCATGGTCGTCGCGTTGAAAGTGCCTTGGGCGGGATTCTCGGCGATAAATTTGCGCACCGCGTCAGTCAGCTCCTGCGGTTTTACATCGACGGGAAGGCAAAAATACTGGCCTACCTGCGGACCGGAAGTGCCGCCGATTGCTTCGATCGTGTTGTAGATGCCGTCAGCGGCACCTTCTATGTAAGCCGCGCATGCGCTGCGCGAAGCGGTGTCCGTCTTGGTACAAAGCATGTT
>NZ_CAXTGZ010000201.1:0-1802 GCF_964243625.1 uncultured Caballeronia sp. | reverse complement strand
TTGCCGGTGAACGCTGCCGCGCTGAGCGGAAACGCAAGCACCCCGGCCATGACTAAAACCCGCAGCATGATGATCCTTTTTTATGATTGGCGGTCGCCGGGTGTGGCCCTTCCTGCGCCTTGCAGCGCCTTTTGGCTCGATCCCGGCTTGTTTGGACTATTTCTTATATTGACGCTTTGCGGAGCGTGAAACCGGTTTGATTTTCCGGCCTCGCTTCGCGAGTGCGTCATTTTGCACTGTTTGTACCGGTTTGCGGGGTTCCGGATGCGCCCGCGGCGCCCGCCGCCTGCATGGACGCCAGCCGCGCCGCCAGGCCTTCCGCCACGTCCTTCTCGTGATACTGCTTCGCGAAGTCCACCGCAGTCAGGCCGATCTGGTTCTTCACGCGCAAGTCGGCGCCTTCATCGAGCAGCAGTTTCACCGTGGACAGGTGGCCGCCGCGCGCCGCCATCATCAGTGGCGTGGTGCCGTTTGGCGATCCCGAATCGATGTACGCCGAATGGTCGAGCAGTACCTTGACCACATCGTCATGGCCGTTGGTCGCGGCGTAGTGCAGCGGCGTCCAGCCCTTCTTGTTCACTTCCGCATCCTTCGAGATCAGCATGTTCACGAAATCGAGGTCGTCGTTGAGCGCGGCCAGCATCATTGCGTTTTCGCCGGCGGGGTCGAGCTTCTCGAGATCGGTCTTCGGATTCTCGGCGAGCAGCTTGCCCACCTTGTCGGACTTTTCGCGTGCGGCGATCACGAGCAGCGGCGCGCCGGTGTTATCGACGAGATTCGGATCGATGCCTTGCGACAACAGCTTCTTGACGGCCGAGACATCGTCGAATTTCACCGCCTTGATCATGGAATCCTCAGGCGCCGCGAAAACCGGTTGAGCAATGGCTGCGGCCGTCAGGACGATGCCCGTGACCAGCGAGCGCCACGTCTTGCTGCGCGCGGCCGTATGGCGGTTGAAAGATGTGGAAGATGAATCCGTCGAAAGTTTGAGCATGTGTTCCTTGGGGATTACTGGCTGAATCTAATAGTTTTCGCGTCGAAAGCTTCCGCCGAGCCTAGTGTTCGACAGGCTCGGGAATCTTGAAGAGCTTGAAGAAGTTGCGGGTCGTGGCGGTTGCCAGCGCGTCTTCCGGCATTTCACGCAACTGCGCGATGAAACGTCCGACATAACTTACGTACGCAGGTTCATTCGACTTTCCACGATAAGGCACCGGCGCGAGATACGGCGAGTCCGTTTCGATCAGCAAACGCTCGAGCGGCACCCGTTGCGCGACGTCCTGCACGTCCTTCGCGCTCTTGAACGTGACGATGCCTGACAGCGAAATGTAAAAATCCTGCTCGAGCGCGGCTTGGGCGACGTGCCACGGCTCGGTGAAACAATGCATCACGCCGCCCGGCACGCTTGCACGCTCCTCGGCCATGATCCGCAGCGTGTCTTCCCACGACGACCGTGTGTGGATGATCAGCGGTTTGCCCGTCTCGTGGGCGGCCCGGATATGCGTGCGAAAGCGTTCACGCTGCCATTCCATGTCGGCGATGCTGCGCCCTTCCAGACGGTAATAATCCAGTCCTGTTTCGCCGATGGCGACCACTTTCGGATGCTGCGCCAGTTCCACGAGCTGCTGGACGCTCGGCTCCTGCGCATCTTCGTGATCCGGATGCACGCCCACCGATGCATAGATATGCTCGTTTTCTTCCGCGATCTTGAGCACGGAAGGCAGCGTTTCCAGATCCACCGATACACACAGCGCGTGCGTCACCTTCAGCTCCTGCATCTTGCTGAGGACTTCGGGCAGCCGGTC
>NZ_CAXTGZ010000200.1:0-9714 GCF_964243625.1 uncultured Caballeronia sp. | reverse complement strand
AATCGGCGCGGCTGCAGCTCAGCGTCCGTTCCTTCGACGCCACCGTGCGCAAGCAGCTCGAAACCCGCATTCGCGCGCTCGCCGAAGCCCATGCGAGCGGCTACGGCGCAAAGATCGATATCGACTACGTGCCGGGGTATCCGGTCGTGATCAACAGCGAAGCGGAGACCCGACTGGCGCTCGAAGTGGCGCGTGAACTGGTTGGAGAAGATCGTGTGGTCGATAACTTCGGCCCCATCGCCGGCAGCGAGGACTTCGCTTATTACCTGCAGCAGAAGCCGGGCTGTTTCCTGCGTCTTGGCAACGGTGAAGGCGCGCCGATGCTTCACAACGCATCCTATGATTTCAACGATGACAACCTGACCGTTGGCGCCGCGTACTGGACGCGTCTGGTCGAGCGCTTCCTCGCGCGATAAAAACCATCTACGGATTCCCATGGCGACCACAACAGTCCAACCTGCCAAAGCCGTGTCGCAAGGCAAGATCGTCATTGCGGCGATCATTGGCAACCTGCTCGAGTTCTTCGACTTCACCGTCTACAGCTTTTTCGCGCTGACTATCGCCAAGCTGTTTTTCCCGGCGCACGATCCGGTAGTGTCGACCTTGCTTGCGTTGTCCGCGTTCGCGATTGGTTTCGTCGCGCGTCCGGTCGGCGGTTTCGTGCTCGGACATTACGCCGATAAACGCGGCCGACGCGCCGCCCTTACGCTGACCATCTTCCTGATGGCGCTCGGCTCCGCGATGATCGGCCTTGCACCCACATACGCGAGCATCGGCCTGGCGGCACCCGCGCTGATCATCTTCGCGCGCTTGCTGCAAGGCTTCGCGCAAGGCGGCGAATTCGGAGCGGCGACAGCCACGCTACTGGAAACAGGATCGGCCAAGGGTCGCGGCTTTCGTGCAAGCTGGCAACTCGCCAGTCAGGGCGCCGCGGCGCTGATGGGTTCCGGTATCGCAGCATTGCTCACGTATCAGTTGAGCCCCGAGCAACTGCTCGACTGGGGATGGCGCGTGCCGTTCCTGATCGGCACGGCGATCATGCCCGTAGGTGTTTATCTGCGCCGGCACATTGTGGAAGAGCCGCCGAAACCAGCCAGGGCGCATGCGTCCGGTTTCGAACCCGGGATGGTCCGCAAGTGGATCCTGACCGTGTTCGCGATCATGGGCATGACGGTCGCCACTTACGTTCTCATGTACTACATTCCCACGTACATGATCCAGTACCTCAAGGTGCCGGCCAAGCTGTCCATGCTGGTTTCAATATGCGCCGCGGTCGCGTCATTGGCGTTGTGCCCGGTATGGGGCGCGTTATCGGACAAGATGCAGCGCCGCAAACCACTGATCCTGGCTGGACGGATTGCGTTGATCGTGTTGCTGTATCCGTGCTTCTGGCTGATGAACCAGTATCCGTCCCTGCCCGTGGTGATGGGTCTGATCGTGTTGCTGATGCTCTTCTACACGATGGGTTCGGCCCCCGCCTATTCGCTGATGCCGGAAAACTTCCCCAAGCATTTGCGCGCGGGCTATCTGGCGAGCGCTTACGCAGTGGCGGTTTCTCTCTTCGGCGGCAGTGCGCAGCTTGTGGTCGCGTGGCTGATCAAGATCACTGGCAACACGATGGCGCCGGCGTGGTACATGATCATCTGCGTGGTGATCTCGCTGATTGCAGTGTCCAAGCTCGATGAAACCGGCGGACGTGAATTGACGTGACTGCGTGAGCTCAAGACATTTGGAGGCCGGACGCTCGCGCGTCCGGCTTTTTTTTTTCGGGCCGAACTTACGCCGGCTTGCCGGCTTTCTTCGTGGCGCCAGCCGTCGCGGACCGCTTTCGCGCGGCTGGCCTGGCGGCAAGTTTCAATGCACCCTTGCCCTTGCGTTCACTCGCCGCCGTCTCGCGCGCCCATTTCTCGAGCAGCGTGCGGGTCTGCTCGCGCACGATCCGCTTCAGGAATTCGCCCTTCTCGGCATCGATTTCCGTCCAGCCGAGCAGCCCGAGCGACGTACGCGGCGCAACGTGGAACATCAGCAACTGACCGTTCAAACTGATCATGCGGATCAGGGTCACGGGGTCATCGGCTGTGGTGCCCGTGATGCGCGCCATCAGCCGCGAGGTGACATCGTTCAATGGCTGGCGTACACGGCGCGTCAGGATCTCGGTTGCAATGGAAGGCTCGTGGCCCACCTGTTCCCGCGCGAAAAACAGCCGGTGATTTGTCGTCCCGCAACCTTTCGCGAACATCCGGTCGGCAATGGCTTCCTGAATGCGAATGAAAGCATCGATCAGCAGCGGTACGGCGGCGTTGTTTTCCAGCACCTGATTGGCATGCGCCACGACCGGCTCGAAATTGACCGCGGCTTCGTCGGCCATGTATTCCGCACACGCGCGATACACACCCTCTTTGTTCTCGAAGTAGTACTGCAGCGCCGGGGCATTGACGCCCGCGCGGGCAGCGATCTCGCGCGTCGATGCGCCATCGAACCCGTGTTCTCCAAAAGATTCGATCGCCGCCACAATAATTCGCAGCCGTGTTTCGTCTCCACGTACGTAACCGCCTTCTGACGGACGGCGCAGCCTTTTTGTGTCGCTCATTCCAGCCTCCCAACGTCCAGGTGCAAAATATATCACTTGACACAATTCTTCCAACTGGAATAATTCTTCCGATTGGAATAAATTGGATTTTATAAAACGATGTCAACAACCGCCGGATCACCTCCGCAGGATCGCCTGCCGCAAGACTCCGCCGCTCAAGCTCCCCGTTCCCGACGCCGCCTGATCCTGATGGGCCTCGGGCTCGTGGTCATTGTCGTGGGCGGAATCTGGCTCGCGCGCTGGTGGACGGTCGGGCGCTTCATTGAAAGCACGGACGACGCGTATCTCCAGGCCGACAGCGTCACCGTTGCGCCGAAAGTGAGTGGTTATGTAACCGACGTGTACGTGGGCGACAACGCGACCGTCAAGGCCGGCGACCCGCTCGTGCGGCTCGATACGCGCCAGTATCAGGCGTCGCTCGAGCAGGCGGAAGCGACCATCGCGGCGCGCACGGCGGACATCCAGAAGGCGCAGGCGGATATCCTGCAGCAGCACGCGAATATCGATCAGGCAAAGGCGCAGGAACAGGTCGCGCGTTTCAGCGCCCAGCACGCACGCGATGAAGTCCAGCGCTATGCGCCGCTCACCGCCACGGGCGCGGAAACCCGCGAGCGTCTCGCCCAGCTTACGAACACCCGCGATCAGGCGAACGCAACCCTTGCGGCGAATACGGCCGCGGTGAAATCGGCCGAAACGCAGATCGCTTCCACGACGGCGCAAATCGCGCAGGCCCGCGCCCAGCTCGAAGCCGCGCAAGCCAGCGCGAAGCAGTCGCAACTCGACATGCAGGACACCATCGTGCGCAGCGCCTTGCCCGGCAAGGTCGGCGATCGTTCGGTGCGGGTCGGTCAATACGTGCAGCCCGGCACGCGGATGATGAGCGTGGTCCCCGTCCAGAGCACCTACCTGGTCGCGAACTTCAAGGAAACGCAGGTTGGCCATATGCGTATCGGCCAGCCGGTGACGCTGCACGTGGATGCGCTCTCCGGAACCGACCTGCACGGCGTGGTCGACAGCTTTGCGCCGGGCACGGGCGCGCAGTTCGCGCTGCTGCCACCGGAGAACGCGACCGGCAACTTCACGAAGATCGTCCAGCGCGTGCCGGTGCGCATCCGCATCAATACCGGGCCGGAAACGCGCAGCGTGCTGCTGCCGGGGTTATCGGTGACAGCAGATGTCGATACCCGTTCTTCGCGCGAAGGCGACAAGCGCATCGAAGCCGAGAACGATCATGGCTGAAGCAACGAGCACGGCGCCTGGAGCGCCGGCCGCCGAGGCTGAGCGCGCGAGCGCGGCGGACTGGCTCGCGGTCGCGGCCGGCTCGCTGGGCGCGCTGATGGCGACGCTGGATATTTCCATCACGAACTCGGCGCTGCCGCAGATCCAGGGCGAGATCGGCGCGACCGGCACGGAAGGCACGTGGATCTCGACGGGCTACCTGATGTCCGAGATCGTGATGATCCCACTCGCAGCATGGCTCACGCGCGTGTTCGGCCTGCGCAACTTCCTGCTCGCCAACGCAACCCTGTTCATCATGTTCTCAATGATGTGCGGCTGGTCCCACAGCCTGCCCATGATGATCGCCGGCCGCATAGGCCAGGGCTTCGCCGGCGGTGCAATGATCCCGACTGCGCAGACCATCATCCGCACGCGCCTGCCACGCTCGCAGATGCCTGTCGGCATGACCATGTTCGGACTGATCGTGCTGCTCGGGCCCTTGCTCGGCCCCGTGGTCGGCGGCTGGCTTGCAGAAAACATTAGCTGGTCGTGGTGCTTCTTCATCAACCTGCCCGTGTGTATTGCGCTGATCACGTTGCTGATTGTCGGGCTGCCGTCCGACAAGCCGAACTGGGGTACCTTTCTCAAGGCTGACTGGATCGGCATTGTCGGGCTGACGATCGGCCTGAGTTCGCTGACCGTGGTGCTGGAGGAAGGACAGCGCGAGCGCTGGTTCGAGTCCAGCGAGATCGTCACGCTGACCTGCGTGACACTGGTGGGCTTCCTGCTGATCGCCATCTCGCAGTTCACCGCGAAAAAACCCATCATGCGGCTGAGCCTGATGAGCAACCCGCGTTATGCCAGCGTCATCATCATCGTGTTCGCGGTCGGCGCAGGTCTTTATGGCGTGTCGTATCTGCTGCCGCAGTTTCTCGGCATTGTGTCCGGGTACAACGCGCAGCAATCGGGCGCGATCATGCTGATATCAGGCGTGCCTGCGTTCCTGATCATGCCGTTCCTGCCGCGCATTCTCGGCAAGCTCGACTTCCGCGTGCTGGTGATCGTCGGGCTCTTGCTCTTTGCGTGGAGCTGCATGCTGGATATCGACCTGACGGCGCAAAGTGTCGGTCACGATTTTTTCTGGTCGCAACTGATACGCGGCTGCGCGCAGATCCTCGCCATGATGCCGCTGAACCAGGCATCCATGGCCGCCGTCTCGCGTGAGGATTCGGGCGATGCCGCCGGCCTCTATAACATGGCCCGCAACCTGGGCGGCTCGGTGGGGCTGGCGGTGATCGGTACGGTCATCGACCGGCGCACTACATTTCATACCGCGATGATCCGCGAATCGCTGACGGCCAATTCGGTGATCGGTCAGGATCGCGTTGCATCCAGCGCCGCGAGCTGGTTCGCTCAAACCGGTGACATGGCGTACGCGAAGATGCGCGCGATCGGCCAGATCGCTGCGCAGATCCATATGCAGGCCACCGTGATCACGTATTCGGAAACCTTCTACCTGCTGGGTCTCGCGCTCCTCGCCTGCATCCCGCTCGCGCTGTTGCTGAAGACGCCTAGCGGACCCGTGTCGTCCTCCGCCGGCCATTGACGGCTCAAAAATGATATCGACGATGTTCTCTCGCTCTACGCCTCCTGTTTTTTTAACGCTGCTCGCTGCGGCTCTCTTGGCCGCATGTACCGTGGGTCCCGACTACTCGGGCGCACCGCAAGTCGCGACCGACGCGGCGCACGCTCAAGGTTTCGTGCGTACGCCCGCGACCGGCATGGTGAGCACGCGCGCGCCGAGCCAATGGTGGCTCGCGCTCAACGATCCGCAACTGAACGCATTGATCGACGCCGCGCTGGCACACAACCCCGACGTCCACGCCGCACAGGCGCGCTTGCGTGAAGCGCGCGCCCAGTTGCAACATTCGAAGGCGAACGGCATGCCTACCGCTTCCTTCGATGCCGCCGCGCTGCGCACACGTTCGCCCGATGTGAGTTCGCTCACGTCGTCGCAAGATGGTTCGTCGGGATCTTCCGGCCGTGGTCCGCTGTCGCTTTACACCGCGGGCTTCGATGCATCGTGGGAAATCGACCTGTTCGGCGGCACACGCCGCGCGGTGGAGGCGGCGTCGGCGGAAGCGGATGCCGTGGACGCCGATCTCGCCGATACCCAGGTTTCGCTCGCCGCCGAAGTGGCCCAGGCGTACATCGATTTACGCGATGAACAGCATCGCCTGCATTTGGCGCAGCAAAGCGCCGATCTCGAACAGCAGATGCTCACGTTGACGCAACAACGCCGCGCAGGCGGAACGGCGGCAGACGTGGACGTGGAACGCCTGACCACGCAAGTCGAGAACACGCGCGCAACGCTCACGCCGCTCGATCAGCAGGTGACCGAGTCGCTCGACCAGCTCGCGGTGCTGACGGGCCAGGCGCCCGGCGCACTGGATAGCGCATTGTCGGCCTTGCGCGAGATGCCGGCGCTGCCCGCATCGGTTCAGGTCGGCGATCCGGGATCGATGCTGCAACAGCGGCCCGATGTACGCGCTGCCGAACGCAGGCTGGCATCGAACAATGCGCAAATCGGCGAGCAGACCGCCAACTTTTTCCCGAAGGTGACCTTGCTCGGAGACATAGGTTTCAGCGCCGCCGATCCAGGACATCTGGTGCGCAAGAGCAACTTTAGCTGGCTCGGCGTGCCGTATCTGCAATGGAATATTCTCGACTTCGGACGCACGCTGTCGAGCGTTCACAGCGCGCAGGCATCGCGCGACGAAGCCGATGCCAAGTACACCAAAGCCGTGCTCGGCGCCCTGCAGGACGCGAATACATCGTTGTCACGTTACGGGCATCAGCGTGAGCATCTCGTCACGTTGCAGAAGGTGCAGGCATCGGCGGACCGGTCGGCCACGCTGACGCGGCAGCGGTATCGTGCGGGGGCATCGAGTCTTATCGATCTGCTCGATACACAGCGCACCCAGTTCAGCGCCCAGCAGAATGTCGTCGCGGGGCAGGCGGAATTGCTGAAGGATTTTGTATCGCTGCAGAAGAGCCTTGGGCTTGGCTGGCAGCTCAACGGCTGATCAACGGCGCTGCGATTTTTCCGTTGGTCGCGCATCTGCCGCCGACGCGCCGCCGGGCAACTGACGGCGCATGAAGATATCGATACGATCGTCGTCCTGTGACACAGGCGCGGTGAACGCCCGTATCAACACGATGCCAACGAACACGAGGACAACGACCACTGACGGGATCTCATACCAGATCGGATTCATGACATCACCTCTTCGGAAGAGTGTGAATACGGCCTCAGGTTTTATCACGCAACGTGATGACGTCCACGGATTTTGCAATCGATGCGCGAGCGAACGGCAGCTTCTTCACCACGCCCGTGGCCAGCGCCGTGCCGATCAGGATGATCACGCATGCGCCCACCATTCCCGCCGAGACCTGCTCGCCAAGAAACATCGCACCCCAGAGGATGCCGAAGACCGGGATCACGAAGGTTACGGTGATCGCGCGCGCCGGACCGACGACCGCGATCAGGTGGAAAAACAGCATATAAGCGACGCCCGTGCACGCAACGCCGAGCGCAATCACCGATCCCCATGCAACCGTTGAAACCGGCGCAACGGGCCACCAGAAGATCGCGAACGGAAGCAACACGATAGTCGCGCCCGTCATGGTCCCGGCCGCGACCGTCAGCGAATCGACGCCAGTAAGACGCCGTTTCGTGTAGCTCGCCGCGATCCCATAAAGCAGCGTCGCCCCCAACGCAGCCAACGCGGCAAGCGCGGTCGTTGCCGGCGACATACCCGCTTCTTGCGGCGCCGCGATCTGATTCCAGACGAGCACGAGGACGCCGGCAAAACCTATCGCGAGGCCGGCGACGCGCAGCGTGCTCAGGCGGTCCTTCAACCACAGGAATGCAACGATGGCGCCCCACAGCGGCGTGGTCGCATTGATAACCGACGTCACTCCCGCCGACAGCGTGAGTTCCGCAAACGCAAACAGGCAAAACGGCGCGGCGGAGTTGAGGATGCCCACCACGAGCAACGACCCGGCGTGCTTGCGCATGGTGTTCACCGCCTCGCGGGCTGGCCGGCGCGTGAAGAGCAGCACCAGCAGGAACAGCGCGCCGATACCCACACGCAACGCCATCAGCGGCGCAACGCCGAAGTCGGTCACACCCACGCGAATGAACAGGAACGATCCACCCCAAAGGGCGGCGAGAACAAGCAATTGAACGATGTTGGTCGGGTTCATCAGATTTTGGCGAGGGGCGTCGCGTAGTTGGGCCGGAAGGCGAAGCCATCATATCGATGCTCGAACTCGTGACGTTTCATCCTGAAGCGAAATGTCACTGCTCGCCGGACCTGCGTTTCATGCTGCCATCGTAGACGCGGGATTGAAGGGCTTCAAACGAGCAATTCTCACCGGTATGTGAGAAAAATTGCTATCGGTTCTTGCGGTGTCATTCACGCTGTTTTCATTCTTTTGCGTGATCGCTGCGCTGGGCATCACCGGTTATCGGCACGGACGTGCCAAATCTGAAGGCGCACATTTCCCGATGTCGCCAATACGCACATTCCGCAAGAATCGCGCTACGGGGCGCATTGCGTGT
Source organism: uncultured Caballeronia sp. (assembly GCF_964243625.1). Taxonomy (NCBI): domain Bacteria; kingdom Pseudomonadati; phylum Pseudomonadota; class Betaproteobacteria; order Burkholderiales; family Burkholderiaceae; genus Caballeronia; species uncultured Caballeronia sp. Next base: position 1,279 of record NZ_CAXTGZ010000200.1, on the reverse strand, counting down.
GCAGTCAGCGCTTTCCGTTTATTTAATAAAACTAAACGATACCTGAGGAACCACGCGCGCGGCGCGTTCATCGCCATGTTCAATAACTTCACGATTCGCCGCGGTCTCACGATCACTATCGCCGGGTACACGCTCGCAATTGTCGCGGTGCTGCTCGCGGCTGCCGCGTGCCTGCGCCAGAGCAACCAGGCGCTCGAACAGATGGTCGCAACCGATACCGCCGCCATCACGCACCTGAAGACGAGTTCGCAACGGCTCCTGCAAGTGCGTCTCGCGCTCGGCAACTACGAGACGCTGTTCATGCTCGGCAAGGCGAGCGACGACATGCTGCCGAACGCGCGCAAGACGCTGAAGATCAGCGACGCCGAGTTCGACGCGTACCTCGCGAAGCCGCGCGATACGCAGGAAGAGCAACTCGCGCAAGCCGCCAAAACCGCACGCACGGCGTTGATTGCGAAGGCGCTGAATCTTGAATTCGATGCCCTCGCGCAAAACGATTTCAACACCTTCCGCACGCTGCAGGTCCAGACGGCGGACGGTTTATACGCCACCTACGATCACGCAATGTCCGCGCTCGAAGCGTTGCAGATCGCGCGGCAGCAAGCGCGTTATGAGCAAGCGCAGCGACAATTCCACGCGATGGCAACGGGCGCCGTGGTGATCGCCGCGCTTGCGCTGGTGCTTGGGTTCATCGCACGGGGTGCATTGAGCGCGGCCGTGATGAAGCCGATCGAATCAGCGATTCATCATTTCGAGCAAATTGCTGCGGGGGATCTGACGGCGACTATCGATGCATCCCGTGATAACGAAATGGGCCGCTTGTTCGCCGCGCTCAGGCGCATGCAGCAGGGGCTGGTCGGGACGGTTACGCAAGTGCGCGGCGGCACCGGCGCGATCTCTCATGGCGCGCGGGAGATCGCTGCGGGCAACATCGACTTGTCGCAGCGCACGGAGGAACAAGCCGCTTCGTTGCAGCAGACGGCATCGAGCATGGAGCAGTTGACGGCGACCGTGCGGCAGAACGCCGACAACGCCCGGCAGGCGAGCGAGTTGGCCGTGGATGCATCGACCACGGCAGTGCGCGGCGGCGACGTGGTAGGCAAGTTCGTTCACACGATGGACGATATCGCCACGAGTTCCACGCGCATTGCGGACATCATCGGGGTGATCGAAGGGATTGCGTTCCAGACCAATATCCTGGCGCTGAACGCGGCGGTCGAAGCGGCGCGGGCGGGTGAAGAAGGCCGTGGATTCGCCGTGGTCGCGAGCGAAGTGCGCG
>NZ_CAXTGZ010000199.1:0-9728 GCF_964243625.1 uncultured Caballeronia sp. | reverse complement strand
CGACATCGTCTGCGCCAGCGCCGATTTCGGCATCGACTTCGAAGCCGAGGTCGCCGTGATCACAACCGACGTTCCGATGACCACCACACCCGCCGAAGCGCTCAGGCACGTACGCTTGCTGATGCTCGTCAACGATGTCTCGTTGCGCAACCTGATCCCGGCTGAACTGGGCAAGGGCTTCGGTTTCTTCCAGAGCAAACCCGCGACCGCGTTCTCGCCGGTTGCCGTCACGCCCGACGAACTCGGCGATGCCTGGAGTGAAGGCCGCGTCCACAGACCGATGATCGTTCACTGGAACAACAAGAAAGTCGGCCAGCCCGATTGCGGCACGGACATGGTGTTCGACTTCGGCCAGTTGATCGCGCACGCGGCGAAGACGCGCAACGTGCGGGCGGGATCGATTGTCGGTTCGGGCACGATCTCGAACAAGGACGCAAAGCGCGGCTATGCGTGCATTGCGGAGAAGCGGTGCCTGGAAACCATCGAGCACGGCGCGCCCGCGACCGAGTTCATGAAGTTCGGCGACAGCGTCAAGATCGAAATGTTCGATGACGCCGGCAAGTCGATCTTCGGCGCGATCGATCAGTCGGTGGTTGCCCTGCACGAGCAAAACGCCATCCAGTAACGGGTTTCGCCCGATGCGCCCGGATGCTGCGCCGCCCTACACTTAGCCGCATTGTCCATAACAAGGAGATTTCAATGCATTCAGGCGGGGGATGGGGCGCGGCATTCAGGCGGCTGGCGGCAGCAAGCGCATTGATCACGGTTTCGGCGGCTGCGTGGGCGCAGACGCCGCATGTGAAGATTGGGCTGGTTTTATCGCTGACGGGACCGGCCGCGTCGCTCGGCATTCCGGCGCGCGATACCGTCGCGTTGCTGCCGAAGGAAATGGGCGGACGTCCGGTGGATTACATCGTTCTCGACGATGCATCGGACACCACGCAAGCCGTCCAGACCACGAAGAAGCTCATCTCCGAAGATCATGTGGACGCGATCATCGGGTCATCGATCACGCCGAATTCGCTTGCTATGATCGATGTCGTCGCCGATGGCAAGACACCGATGATCTCGCTCGCGTCGTCATCGAAGATCATCGAGCCCGTCGATGCCAAGCGCCACTGGGTCTTCAAGACGCCGCAAACCGATGCCATGATGGCGTCCGCCATCGCCGAACATGCCAGCAACCATGGCGTCAAGACAATGGCGTTCATCGGGCAGGCCGACGCGCTCGGCGAGACGTTCTACACGGAAGTGTCGAAGTTCGCCCAGCTTCACAAGATCACGATGGTCGCCAACGAGCGCTTCAACCGCACGGACACGAGCGTGACCGGGCAAGTGCTGAAGATCCTCGCGGCGAAGCCCGATGCCGTGGTCGTGGGCGCGGCGGGAACGCCGGCCGCACTGCCGCCAAAGACCTTGCGCGAACGCGGCTTCAAGGGCCCGATTTATCATAACCACGGCACGGGCAACCGCGATTTCCTGCGCGTATGCGGCGCCGATTGCAACGGCACGTTCCTGCCTACAAGCCCGGTGCTGGTCGCGTCGCAGTTGCCCGACGATCATCCGGCCAAACGGCTCGCGCTCGACTACATCAAACTGTATGAGACGAAGTATGGCGCGGGCACGGTATCGGCGTTCGGTTCGTATGCATGGGACGCGGGCATGTTGCTCAACCGGGCAGTGCCGATTGCGATGAAAGCGGGCGCGCCGGGCACGCCGGAATTCCGAAGCGCGCTGCGCGACGCGCTGGAAGCCACGAAGAATTTTGCGGACACGAACGGGCTGGTCAACATGACGCCGAACGATCATATCGGGCTTGACCAACGGGCGCGCGTGATCGCTGAAATCGAGAACGGCAAGTGGGTTTATCAACCGCGCTAAGAACCTCAACGCCAATCATCAAATCCGTCAAACCATGAGCGATCTTTCTCTTTACTCGCAATACACGTCGCTGGAATTGCGCCGGCACGAGCACGGCGTGCTCGAAATCATCATGAACGGCGCGGGCGCAAACAAGAGCGGACTCGCGACGGCCGATGCGAACACGCATCGCGAGCTTGCCGATATCTGGCGTGATATAGATCGTGATCCGGACACGCGCGTGGCGCTGATTCGCGGCGAAGGGAAGGGTTTCTCGGGCGGTGGCGACCTGCATCTGGTCGAACAGATGGCCTCCGATTTCGATGTCCGCGCGCGTGTCTGGCGTGAAGCGCGCGACCTTGTCTACAACGTGATCAACTGCAGCAAGCCGATCGTTTCCGCGATGCACGGCCCGGCTGTCGGCGCGGGTCTGGTGGCGGGGCTGCTCGCGGATATATCGATTGCCGCGAAAACGGCGCGCATCATCGACGGTCATACGCGGCTCGGCGTCGCCGCCGGCGATCACGCGGCGATCGTGTGGCCGTTGTTGTGCGGCATGGCGAAGGCGAAGTATTACCTGCTGTTGTGCGAACCGGTGAGCGGCGAAGAGGCGGAGCGGATCGGGCTGGTATCGCTGGCAGTGGATGAAAGCGACTTGCTGCCAAAAGCGTTCGAAGTCGCGAATCGTCTGGCTCAAGGCTCGCAAACGGCCATCCGCTGGACCAAGTATGCGTTGAACAACTGGCTGAGGTCGGCGGGTCCCGCCTTCGATACGTCCCTCGCGCTCGAATTCATGGGTTTCGCCGGGCCCGACGTGCAGGAAGGCATCAAGTCGCTGCGCGAGAAGCGCGCGCCGGATTTTCCGGGCGGCTCGCCTTTTTGATCGGCGATCATTGAATCCATTGCGCAGCACCAAGGAGCAAGTCTGATGACCGATACACCCGGCGGTACGCCGCCCTTCGGAAGTTTCCCCGGCATGTCCGGTTTTCCTCAGGGCGACATGATGGAAAAAATGTGGGACATGATGAAGATGAATCCGTTTGCGGCGGCGGTATCGTCGAGCGGATCGCCTTCGCTCTCCATGATGTCGGACATGCTTGCTCCGCTCACGAACGTCGAGGAACTCGACAAACGCATCAAGGACATGCGCGCCGTCGAGCAATGGCTCAAGCTCAACCTGAACATGCTGCAATCGGCGATTCAGGCGCTGGAAGTGCAGCGCGCGACGCTCGCGACGCTGCGAGCATTCGGCGCGTTCGCGCAGTCGTCGGTGGACAGCGCGAAGAACTCGGCTGCGGCGTCTTCGTCGGCGTCTGCCGGGGCCTGGCCTGCGCCACCTATGCGGGAAGAACAGCCCTCGCCGGAAGCGGAAGCGCCGAGCGAAGCCAGCGCGAACGACGCTTCATTCGATCCCACCGGCTGGTGGAACATGCTCCAGTCGCAGTTCAACAACCTGGCGACGCTCGCGATGGCGCAGCAACCGGCTGCATCGGATTCGGCGAATGAGGACGTCGAACCGCCGAAAGCCGCCGCGCCCAAGGCGCCGGGAAAACCCGCTGCCAAGAAAGCAACCGCAGCCAAACCGGCGGCGAAAAAAAAGCCGCTGTGAAGCGGCGTTGATTGCAAGGTAGCGCGGATTACTGCGCCGCCCCGTTCGCCAGCAACTGATTGCGCAACCCCGGCGCCGATGTCCGCGGATCGAACCAGATCGAGAAAAACGCGCGGGCGAAGTCATCGCCGGGAATCGTGCCGATGACCTTGTCGTCCGCATAAAAAGTCGTGCCGCGCTCGGGCACGAACACGCCGACAACATGGTCGCCAGGCTGTACGTCCGGAAAAATCTTTTCCAGTTCCTGCTGCCATTCCCGCGTCTGCGACTTGCTCGCGAGTTTCAGGTCGTCCATCTCTTCGCGGCCCCGTTTTGCAATAGACGCGCCTTTGAATGGCCGCGCATATTCGATGTCGAGCGCGAACGGCCGCGCCGTCAGTTCCTTGCTCGACAGACCTGTTGGGCCGACGTAAAGCCTGGCATCGTAGATATGAAAGCCGTACATGCGCAGTTCGCCCTCGCCCTGAACGCGCGCTTGCGGAATCGTTTGACGCACGAGCGGCGCGGCATCGAAGGCGAACGCCTGCAGCGGCAAGAGCAGCAGCATCAGCGCCGCAGCCATGAACCTTCGAATCAGGCGTGTTCCAGCGTGAACTGGATCACGTCGGTGTTCGAGTGCGCGAACGCGGCCTCGCAATAACATAGGTAAAAGTCCCACAAGCGGATGAAACGTTCGTCGAAGCGTTGCGCGCGGATTTCGTCGAGGCGCGCCACAAACGCATTACGCCACAGCTTGAGCGTGCGTGCATAGTCCTGGCCAAACGAGAGCTGATTGACCACTTTCAGCCCGTGGCGTTCGGCAGCCTGCATGAAGACAGCCGGTGAGGGCAGCATGCCGCCCGGAAAAATATATTGCTGGATGAAGTCGGTGCTCGTGCGGTAACGGTCGAACAGGGCGTTATCGATGGTGATGGTCTGCACGCATGCACGTCCGCCGCGCTTGAGGTTGCGCTTGATGCACTCGAAGTAGCTCGGCCAGTATTCCTCACCCACGGCTTCGAACATTTCGATGGACGCAATGGCATCGAACTGGCCGTGGGTATCGCGGTAGTCCTGCAGGCGCAAGTCCGAACGATCGCCGAGACCCGCGTCCGTCATGCGCTGCTGCGCGTACGCAAGCTGTTCGGTGGACAACGTGAGACCGGTGACGCGCGCTTTCGCTTCGCTCGCCGCGAGTTCGGCGAAACCACCCCAGCCGCAGCCAATTTCCAGTACGTTCAAATCGACGCCGTCGAGCTGCAACTCGTTCAGCAGGCGCCGGTACTTCGCGCGTTGTGCATCGGCGAGGGTCTGGTCGGGCGTGCCGTCGAAGAGCGCGCTCGAATAGGTCATCGTGCTGTCGAGCCAGAGCTTGTAGAACGCGTTGCCGAGGTCGTAATGCGCGTGAATGTTGCGCCGGCTGCCTTCCTTCGTATTCGCGTTGCGCAAATGGCGCAGGCGGTTCGTCAGCTTGCCGAACCACGAGCCGTAGATCACCGCTTCAATGGTCGTGCGATTGCGCACCATGATGTCGAGCAGTGCGGCGAGGTCGTCCGTATGCCAGTCGCCTGCGAGGTAAGTCTCAGCAAAGCCGATATCGCCGCTCTTCAACGCCGCCGCGCACACATTCCAGTTCGTCAGCACGACGCGGGCGTGCGGTGCGTTCGCGGCTGCGGGTTCATCGGCGGGCTGGCCGTAGCGGCGCGTGGTGCCGTCCGGCAGGTGTACATCAAGAACGCCGTATTGCAACTGGCCCAGCAACCTGAGCACCACGCGCGCAGCTGCCGGTTTGTACAACGCGCGGTGCGTGCGCAAGAGCGGCCGGATGAACCAGGACGCCGCGGGACTTCGAAGCGATGAAGGAGAGGAGGGCTGAGTCGACATTTGCAAGTCACCTGGTCGGCAGTTCGGCCCGCTCGTGCGAAACATTCGCGGACGGCGGAGTGGGTTTGCTCAGGAACGGCACGCGTTTGATGAACAGCTTCAGCGCCTGCCAGTGAATTTTCGCGACGACGCCAAATGTCATCAGCGGATAACCGAAGAACACACGCAGCACGTTGGCTGAGTCAAGCGCACGGGCTGTGCCCGCAATGCTGGTCAGCAGAAGAGGGCCATCGTCGTCTTCATAGTCGATGCGCGCGAGCGTGCGCATCGGCTTGCCGTGTTTCGGCGGCGCGAACATGAAGCGGAACGTGTAGCGGCCCTCGACCTTGCAGAACGGCGAGACGTGGAAGACCTTGCGCGCGGTGAGCGGTGTGCCGTTCAGAATGCCGCCGCCGGGGTCGAGCAAATAGCAATGGCGCTCGCCGAACGTGTTGTTCACTTCGCAGACGACGGCGCGCAACGATCCATCTCCACGTTCGCAAAACCAGAAGCTCACGGGATTGAACACGTAGCCGAGCACGCGCGGGAAAGCCTGGAGGTAGATCTCGCCGTCGGCATCCTGGATGCCGTTGTCATGCAGCATCGATTCGATCCACTGCAGCGCCGTTTGTCCGGGTACGCCGTGGTCACTGTCGTGAAAGCTCAGCAAACCGAAGCGGTTGTACGCGAACATGCGCGAGTCTTGCAGCGTGCCTTGGGCGAGCCGCGCAGCGCGGGCGCGCAGCGGCAGGCGCAACGTGTAGACGCCGTAGGCAAAGGCGTTGCGTGCCGGGCGCAGGCGCTTATGGCGCACGGGGCCGACGAGCAGCAGGTCAGGTGAATTGAAAACGGGCGCTTTCATGCTGCAAGCGCCGGTTCATCGCGATTCAACGCGATGGCTGTCAATCTGGCCGCCGCATCCAACCCGGATTTCAGGCCGTCCTCGTGGAAGCCGTAACCCGTCCATGCGCCGGCGAGCCAGGTGTTGCGCGCGCCTTGTATGGATGGCAGGACGCGTTGGGCCTGGACCGCCGCTTGATCGAACACGGGATGGCTGTACGCGAACTCGCGCAGCACGGTTTCGGGACGCGGCTCACGAACCGGATTCAGCGAAACGATCACCGGAGTTTTGAACGGCAACGGCTGCAGCTTGTTGATGAGGTAATGCACGCACAACTGCGGTTCGGCGCCGAGTTCGCCGGTACGGCTTTCGTAGTTCCACGCCGACCACGCGCGCTCGGCCGGCAACAGCGATGCATCCGTATGCAACACCGCGCGATTCGGCGCATAGCCGATTGCGCCGAGGGTCACGGTTTCATCGTTCGATGGGTCGGCTAATAGCGCGAGCGCCTGATCGCTGTGGCATGCGAGCACGACGTGATCGAAGTGTTCGATGCCCCGCGCGCTTTCGACTTCCACGCCAAACGCCCCGCGTTTCACCGACGTCACTGGCAGCCCGGCATGGGCATCGCCGATGGCGGGCAACATCCGCCGCACGTATTCCCGTGCGCCGCCGTTGACCGTGTGCCATTGCGGCCGGTCGTTGACTTGCAGCAGGCCGTGGTTATGACAGAAGCGGATCAGCGTGCCGATCGGAAACGCCATCATCTGCGTGGTCGAGCATGACCAGATCGCGCCGATCATCGGCAGCAGATACCAGTCGCGAAACGCAGCCGAATACTTCTCACGTTCGATAAAGCGGCTTACCGGCTCGGCGAGTTCAACGTCCTTGCCGGCGAGCGCCATGGCGGTCGTCGTGCGGTTGAAGCGCAGGATATCGGCGAGCATGCGCAGGAATGCGGGGCGCAGCAGGTTGCGGCGCTGCGTAAAGACTGTGTTCAGGTCGCTGCCGGCCCATTCCAGATGTTTATCCGTTACCGCGACGGAGAACGACATGTCGGTTGCGGTCGTCGGGACGTCGAGTTCCTGGAACAGCTTCACGAGATTCGGATAGGTGCGGTGGTTGAACACCAGGAAGCCCGTGTCCACCCCATGCGTCACGCCGTCCAGCGTTACGTCCACCGTGTTCGTATGGCCGCCGAAATACCCGTTGGCTTCAAACAGGGTGACGTCGATACCCGCCTGGGACTTTGCCAGCCGGTATGCGCACGACAACCCCGAAATCCCCGCTCCGATTACCGCAACCTTCATGACGTTGCTCCGTGTGTCTTTGTCTTGTTGTCTGTTTCCGGCGTCTTTTTGCGCCGTGAAACGTCCCGCGTCGCTCCTCGACGGTCAAGGTGATTTACGCAATATCCACTGCGCTGGATGCAAGGCCAGGCAATTAATGTCCATGCCCTGGCAACGGTTTGTCCACTACAAAACACAAAACTCGTCTATGATCAATCATGTTGCCAATCGTTGAGAATGTCCATATATATTAGGTCTAAGGCGATTTCGCTGCAGTCGTCACAATTTTTAGGTCGCAATTTTGTCCATGACAAATACATCGGAAAGTAATCTGCCCCTCAAAAATGGCAGCCTCAACGCCGGCGATGGAGAAGCCATGGCGACGCAGTTGGACGGCGTTGGCGTAGGTATCGGCATTGGTGCGATCGCGCACGAGATCGGACTGACCAAGGACACCTTGCGTGTCTGGGAGCGGCGTTACGGCTTTCCGCAACCACTGCGCTCAACGGGCGGCGAGCGGCTGTATCCGCAGGAGCAGGTGACCAAGCTGAGGCTCGTCAAGCGTTTGCTCGATGCGGGTCATCGGCCGAGCAAGGTATTGCCCCAATCCATCGCGCTGTTGCAGCAGCTCGCCGAAGATTCGGGCGTGGGGCAGGACGCGCCGGATGTGGAACTGGACAAGATGGTGGAGCTGCTGCGCTCCGGCCGATACGACGACTTTCGTTTCGAGCTGCTCAAGCGCGCCACGCGGGAGGGCCTTGCGCATTTCGTGCTGGACGTGGCGGCGCCGCTGTCGGCGCGCATCGGCAACGCATGGGCCGCCGGGACGTTGCAGGTCTATCATGAGCATCTTTTCAGCGAAGCAATGCAGGTCACGCTGCGCTCGCTCATGCGTCCATTGTCCGAAGCGTTGCGTGGCCGCGGCGCGCATCCGCGCGTGTTGCTCACGACGCTGCCCGGCGAGGGTCATGGCCTGGGCATCCTGATGGCCGAGGCCATGTTCGCGCTCGCCGGGTGCGAATGCATTGCGCTGGGCGTACAAACACCACCGCAAGACATCATCGATGCAATCCCCGCGCACGAGGTCGATGTCCTCGCGCTGTCATTCTCAGCGTCCGTTCCGGTGCAGTCCGTGGTGAACGGACTCACGGATCTGCGCCAGGCGCTGCCGGCGAAAGTCGCAATCTGGGTTGGCGGGAGCAGTCCTGCGTTGCGACGCAAGTTGCCAGACGGCATTCTCACTGTGAACGGGCTTGCGCCGATTGAAGAGGCCGTCGCCGAGTGGCGTCAGAACGCCATGCTATGATCGGCACGGCTGTTTGCCGTGTTTCTGTAGTCGCATCAAAGGACTGCTGGCGGTGTATGCGGGTTCACACCGACGCATCAGAGGGAACGGTATGCGTCTTGCGCCTGTCATAACCGGAAGGCATGCTCAGGCGGCTGTGCTGGATGCATCTGGACGGCTTTTAAGAGCATCCTAAATAGTTTCACTCGAGCTCCATACAGCTCGCGCTTCGTACTTACCTCAGGCACAGGGTTCGCTCCTCACCCACGGTAGACATTGCTTACCGCCCAATGCGGCGGAACGGCAACGGGCAAATCGTCGCAGATGGACGCGACAGGCGCTTCTTTACCGCTTTTGCATCTGGGCGCCTGATTCCCGCGTAAAATTGAAAGCTTCGCTGCTGGCGGCGCGGATGACCGCGCGGGCTAGCTACAGTTACAACAGACAGAATCGTCGCACTATGTTGCAATCCAGGGGTGGACTATGAACACGATGCTTTATCCAGAACTGTACAAATCGCTCGAATCGGTTCGTTGGGACATGGAGAAAGACATTCCCTGGGACAAGTTCGACTCGGCGCTCTTGACCGACGAACAAGCCAAGACCATCAAGATGAACGCGATCACCGAATGGTCCGCGTTGCCCGCCACGGAAATGTTCCTGCGCGACAACCACAACGACAGCGACTTCTCTGCGTTCATCAGTGTGTGGTTCTTTGAAGAGCAGAAGCATTCGCTCGTTCTCATGGAATATCTGCGCCGCTTCAAGCCGGAGATGGTGCCCACCGAAGCCGAGCTCGACGCAGTGCGCTTCGAATTCGACCCGGCGCCGCCGCTCGAAACGCTGATGCTGCATTTCTGCGGCGAGATCCGCCTCAACCACTGGTACCGCCGCGCCGCCGAATGGCACACCGAGCCGGTGATCAAGCACATCTACGAGACGCTCGCACGCGACGAGGCGCGCCACGGCGGCGCCTACCTGCGCTACATGAAGAAGGCGCTC